>CACAVT010000006.1 GCA_902536005.1 uncultured Pelagibacteraceae bacterium | reverse complement strand
TATTTTACCCCTTTTTTAGCATTAGCGTTCATGTTTGCACACACTGCTTCCTCTAGTTCAAAGCCAATAATTTGGCTTGAGGGAAAATAATTTAGAAGTTCATAAAATGGTTCTTGAGCATCTGTGAGTTGTACTGCTCCGATTTCAATAATGTTGAAACTTAAATCAATATTATTTTGTTTGATAATTTCGGTAAGTATTGCTATTGCTTTTTTCATTTATTTACTCAAGTTCAATTGTGCTTGGAGGTTTTGAAGTTACATCATAAACGACTCTATTAATACCTCTTATACTGTTAACTATTTTATTTGAAATAGTTTGCATAAATGACTTTTTAAATTCATAATAATCAGCTGTCATTCCGTCTTCAGAAGTAATTGCTCTTAGCAAACACAAATATTCATAAGTACGATTATCTCCCATTACACCAACAGTTTTCACTGGCAGCAAAGCTGCATATGCTTGCCAAATCTTATGATAAAGACCATGATCTTTTAAAGCCTGAATGAAGTAATAATCAGCCTGTTTTAAAATTTTAATTTTTTCATTAGTTATAATACCAGGCATTCGAATTGCTAAGCCTGGTCCAGGAAAAGGATGTCTTGAAATAATTTCTTTACTAAGATTTAACTCTAATCCTAATTTTCTTACCTCATCCTTAAATAAAAACTTTAGTGGTTCTACTAATTTTAAATTCATCTTTTTTGGTAAGCCACCTACATTATGATGTGATTTAATTTTAGAAGTTTGACTACCTGTAACTGATTTACTTTCAATTAAGTCTGGATAAAGAGTTCCTTGAGCTAAAAATTTAACATTTTTGATTTTCTTAGCATAACCTTCAAATATTTTGATAAATAAATTACCAATTATTTTTCTTTTTTTCTCTGGATCAGAAATATTTTTTAATTTTTTTAAGAATTCCTTTTCAGCATTTACATAAATTAAATTCATTTTTAAACGCTTCTTAAAAGTTTGAACTACTTGTACTTCCTCATTTTTTCTTAGAAGACCAGTATTTACAAAGATACAATGAAGTTTTTTTCCAATAGCTTTATTCAGTAATTGAGCAACTACACTACTATCTACACCTCCTGATAGAGCACAAATAACTTTGTTATTTCCAACTTGTTTTCTTACATCTTTAATTAGCTGATTTTTTTGATCCTTAGAGGACCAATTCCTTTTAATTTTACAAATTAAAAAAATAAAATTACTTATTATTTTCTTTCCATTCTCTGTATGAGTTACCTCTGGGTGGAATTGTACTCCATAATATTTTTTTATTTTATTTTCAACAATTGCAAATTTTGAATTAGTGCTTGATGCAACAACTTTAAAATTCTTTGGAAGTTTTGAAACTTGATCAGCATGGCTCATCCAAACTTGCTTAGATTTTTTATTTCTAAAATAATTAGTTGTTAAAAGGCTGTTATTTTTTTTGTAAATATTGGCTAGACCAAATTCTCTATGTTTCGATTGTTTTACTCTTCCACCATTAAGTTTTGATAAGATTTGATGCCCAAAACATATTCCAAGAACTGGTACATCAAGTTGCAAAATTTTTTTATCAAATGAGTACTTATTTATTTGATAAACATTTAATGGACCACCAGATAATACTATTCCTTTAATGCTGCTATTTATTGCTTTTAGTTTTATTTTTTTGTGACTAACTATTTCTGAAAAAACTCCTAATTCTCTTACTCTTCTTGCGATTAATTGGGTAAATTGAGAGCCAAAATCTATTATTAAGATTTTATTAAGATTTTGATCAAGACTCATTATTTTCAGGTTCTATATTTTTTAATGATTCTTGAATATCTTTATTTTCATCACATAAATTTTTACAAGCTTTCACAAACTTTTTTGAAAGGTCTTTAACTTTTTCATAATTTGATTTTTCTAAAGCAATTTTCATTAACATTAATAAAGCTTCTTCGTTATCAGGTTCAATTAATAGTGTTGTTTCTAAATTGTATTCTTCTTTTCTTTGATCTTCTTCTTGGTTGTAAATTTTTGCTAAATATAAATATGAGTTTGCGTCTTTTGGATTAAAAACTATATTTCTCTCAAATAAAAAACGCGCATCTTCATATTTTTCTTTTTTAAACAATTCTAAAGCTTCATTAAAAAAATTTTCTTTACTAAAAGACGTGCTGTTAAAAGAAGCTGTTAAAAGTATTAATCCTATTATTTTAAACAATTTCCTCATTAATATTTATTATCGTTTTTTACCACATCTACATTATGAACCATACTTTCATAAAATCCAGCTTTTGTAATTTTCACAAATTGTGGTTTATTTCTTAATTTAATGATTGTTTTTGATCCAAGATAGCCCATAGAAGATTTCAATCCACCAATTAATTTATAGATAATACTCCCAACATCTCCTTTATATTTTACGAAACCTTCAACACCTTCAGGCACATATTTTGAGGAGTCTTTTTGTTTTTTTTGAAAGTACCTATCAGCCGACCCTTTATTCATAGCTCCCACAGAACCCATTCCTCTAAAACTTTTGAAAAGCTGTCCATTTTTTTTAATTAATTTTCCTGGAGTTTCATTTGTACCTGCAAATAATGAACCAATCATTACTGCATCAGCTCCTGCAGCAAAAGCTTTTGCTAAATCACCAGAATATTTTATTCCCCCATCTGAAATTATTTTAATATTTTTATTCTTTAAACCACCTCTTACAGCTAAAATTGCACTTAATTGAGGAACTCCTATTCCAGCAACCAATCTTGTTGTACAAATAGAACCTGGTCCTATACCAATTTTAATTATATCTACTCCTAATTTTATTAGGAATTTTGCAGCTTCTGGCGTTGCAATATTTCCTGCGCACAAAGCAACTTTGTTAGTTTTTATTTTTTTAATATATTTGATTATTTCAGCAACTTTCTTTGTATGGCCATGTGCTGTGTCTACTACGATTAAATCGACACCTTCTTTAATTATTTCTTTAGCTCTGATAAATTCATTTGGTGCTGCACCTACTGCTGCTCCAACAATTAGTTTTTGTTTTTTTACCTTTTTTATCTCTGATACTTGTTTTTTTATATCAAGGTTTCTGTGAATCACTCCAATACCCCCAGCTTTAGCTATAGCTATTGCCATTCTGCTCTCTGTGACAGTATCCATTGCAGATGATAAAAGTGGAATTTTAAGTTTCAAATGCTTTGTTAAAGATACACTAGTATCTGCATCAGAAGGTAATATTTCAGAATACTTTGGAGCTAATGTAACATCATCAAAGGTAAGTGCTTCTTTTATGGGAACCATAATCTTTTATATACGATTCCTTTTAAAATAAAAGTCTCTATCGAATTTTTCTACAAATTATAAAACTTTCTTTTGAATCTTTTCTGCTAGATTTTGGTTTAAAAACCTTAACTTCTTTAAAATATTTTTTTCCCTCTGCGACGATTTCGTTAAATGTTCTTCCCATAAAAATTTTTGAAATAAAATATCCACTTTCTTTCATTAAATCTTTTGCAAAAAACATTGCCTCTTTGCATAGTTCTCCAGTTTGAATTGAGTCAATATTTTTAATACCAGTTGTATCTACAGCCATATCTGACATTATAACGTCAACTTTACCATTTATATTTTTTTTAATTTCTTCTTGAGTTTTTTCTTCAGTAAAATCTCCTTGGATTTGAACACTATTGCCTATGGGTTCCATTTTTTTTAAATCTATAGATATCAATCTTCCACTTTTAGCCGCTTTAAGAGCATATTGTGACCAACTCCCAGGTGCTGCACCAATATCAATTACTGATAATCCACCTTTAAAAATTTTAAATTTTTCATCAATTTCAATTAATTTATAAGCTGATCTAGCACGATACCCATCTACTTTGGATTGTCTTACATAGATGTCTCTACGCTGTTTATTAACCCAGTTCTTTGAGATTTTATTTTTTTTCAACTAACTATTAAATCTTAAACTTTTATTTAAAATTTTACCTGTAAGAGTTTGAATATCTATTTTAATATTTTTATTTAATCTCATATCTTCGTTATCTTTCCAGATACCAGCTGCTAAATGCATGATTCCAATTGTATAATTAGGTAAATAAGGCTCTACCCATGTATCTTTGTCCTCATCAAATTTTGGCAAAAGATTACTAGTAATCCAATTACACTTTAAAGGAAGGAATTCAGTTTCGACGTTATCAATATAAACAGACATATTCATCGCTAATTGTTCAGAGCCAAATATTTCTCCACCTTTAAGTGTTTGTTTTAAATTTTCCTGCCATGAATTCCAGCACGTTGAATTTTTTTCTAATGAAAAAACCCCAATATTGATGTGAGGAGCAAAGGCTAACTTTCTAGCTTTTTCTAAATTAATATTAGATTTCATTGCATGTTTAAAATTTTGAGATTTGATAATTGCTAGTTTTCCAAATACCCAATTGACTCTTGATGTAATTTTGTAACCTGGTCCGATGGTTTGTGTAATTCCTAATTTACCATTATCACAGGCTTTAAAATAAAGCTCAACTGATTGCCAATCATTTACCCAAGCATCACAATCAATCCATAAATATTTTTCATAGCTGGGAAAATATTTGGGTAAAAAAGCTCTAGATACTTGGCTCTTTAACCATTCTCGCCCTTTGATTTTACTATCTGGAACTTCTATATCCCATTCTGCAGATTTTATTTCATCTACTTTTGATGACAATTTTGTCTTTTGAACCTCTGATAAACCAGCATCCAAAATACATATTGCAATTTCAGATCCCTCTTTAAATCTTTTTATAGAGTCTATTAGCTCGTTTAATAAAGGGAAATAATTTGAATCAGCTAATGATACAATGACATTTTTTTTCATTACAAAATATCTTCGAGATCATCATCTTCATCTTTATAATTTTGATCTTCGTTTTGTTTTTTTAATTTTTGATAATGAAAAAAACTAATCGGAAGCATACCTAAGTATATAATTGCACTAATAGATATAACGTTAAATGGATATACTAAAAGTAATCCAAAAAATAAAACTATTCCAAATAAAAGAAAAATAGTTGCTTTTCTTTGAATTACGATTTTTTTAAATGAATAACTTGGAAATTTACTGATCAGTAAGAGAGACGTTACAATAAAAAAAACTGGAACAGCAATATCATAATTTATATTTATAAAATCAAAACTTGTAAGACTAAAAATTAATGGAGTTAGAACTAAGATACCTCCTGCTGGAGATGGAACTCCTTCAAAAAAGTTGTCTCTCCAAGAAGGTGCTTGACCTGTATTTACGTTAAAACGAGCTAAACGTAATGCTACACAAATTACAAATATTAAACATAACAACCATCCAAATCTTCCTAATGTATTTAGTTTCCAGAAAAACATAATAAATGCTGGGGCAACTCCAAAACTAATCATGTCCGTGAGAGAGTCTAGCTCTTTACCAACTTTTGATGTTCCTTTAATTAATCTTGCTATTCTTCCATCTAATCCGTCAATAAGAGCAGCAAACATAATAGCAATAATTGCAAATTCGAATTTTCCATCCAATGCAAATCTGATTGATGATAAACCTATACAAACCCCAATTAGAGTTAGCATGTTGGGTAAAATCACTCTTGTATTAGTTTTTTTATCAGTAACAATTTTTAAATTGTTTTTTGGTTGTTCCATAAATTAATTTTTAGCCAGCAGTGTTTCTCCTGAAATTGCTGTTTGACCAACTTTAACTAGTGGTTCATAATTTTCATAATAAACGTCTGCTCTACTCCCAAACCTAATCATCCCAATTCTATCACCTTGATTTAATTCCTGATTTTTATTAGTTTCACAAACTATTCTCCTTGCAACTAATCCTGCGATTTGAACGACTACAATATCATTTCCATTTTTGTCTTTTATTTTATAATAATTTCTCTCATTGTCTTCGCTTGCTTTATCTAAAGATGCATTTAAAAATTTTCCTGGTTTATATAAAATATCTTCAATAATTCCTGAGCACGGTGTTCTGTTTACATGACAATCAAAGACGTTCATAAAAATACTTATTCTTTTAAATTTTTTATTTTCTAATCCTAGTTCTTTTGGACCATCCACCTCTTCAACTTTAATCACTTCTCCGTCAGCAGGACTTACTAGATAACTATCGTCTCCTATGATTGTTCTTTCTGGATCTCTAAAAAAATAATAAACCCAGACAGTTAGTAAAATTCCAATTAATCCTAAAAAATTATTAATAATTAAAAAAATGATAGTTATGAATACAGCTATAACTATAAACTTGTATCCTTCAGTGTGAATCTTTGGAAATATCTTGCTAAACATATTCTTCTATTTGCTAATTTTCGATTAATATGTATATAAAATGATCAAATTCAATTAATAAGATAATTTTTATTTAATGAGCAAAATCAAGGTAAATAACCCGGTAGTAGAGCTGGATGGCGATGAAATGACACGAATTATATGGGAGTTCATCAAAAACAAATTAATCCTTCCATATTTAGATCTTGGCATTGAATACTACGATTTAGGCATGAAAAGCAGAGATAATACTGATGATCAGATTACCATAGACTCTGCGAACGCAATCAAAAAAATTGGTGTTGGCATAAAGTGTGCAACAATTACTCCTGATGAAGCAAGGGTAGAAGAATTTGATTTAAAAAAAATGTGGAGATCTCCAAACGGAACCATAAGAAACATAATTGGAGGAACAGTATTTAGAGAACCAATTATCTGTAAAAATATTCCAAAACTTGTTCCCTCTTGGACTGATCCAGTAATTATTGGAAGACATGCATTTGGTGATCAATATAGAGCAACAGATTTTAAAGTTCCTGGAAAAGGTAAAATGGAGGTGAAATGGACATCAGAAGATGGAAAAGATGAAATTAAATATGAAGTATTTAATTTTACAGGTCCTGGTGTGGCTTTATCAATGTACAATTTAGACAAGTCTATTGAAGACTTTGCAAGATCTTGTTTCAGTTATGGTTTAATTAAAAAATGGCCTGTTTATATGTCAACAAAAAATACAATTTTGAAACAATACGATGGAAGATTTAAAGATATTTTCCAAGAAATTTTTGACAAAGAATACAAAAGTGAATTTGAAAAAAAAAATTTAACTTATGAGCATAGATTAATTGATGACATGGTAGCGTGTGCGATGAAGTGGAGTGGTAAATATATTTGGGCATGTAAAAACTATGATGGAGATGTACAATCAGATACTATGGCTCAAGGTTATGGATCTTTAGGTTTAATGACAAGTACATTGTTAACTCCAGATGGAAAAGTAATGGAAGCCGAAGCTGCACACGGAACAGTAACTAGACATTATAGAATGCATCAACAAGGAAAAGAAACTTCAACCAACCCAATCGCATCAATTTTTGCTTGGACAAGAGGATTAGCTCACAGAGGTAAATTAGATGGTAATGAAGAGTTAATAAAATTTGCTCAGACTTTAGAAAAAGTTTGTATTGAATGTGTGGAAAATGGATCAATGACAAAAGATTTAGCAATTTTAGTTGGTCCAAATAGTAAATTCTTGACCACAAATCAATTTTTAGATGAAATTGATGGAAATTTAAAAAAGAAATTAAATTAAACTCTTAAGCTTCTCAAAAGCTTCTTCAATTTTTGAATGATCTTGTCCACCAGCTTGAGCAAAGTCTTTTCTTCCTCCACCACCTTTACCACCAATCATTTCAGATCCAATTTTAACAAATTGAACTGCATCAAACTTACTGGTTAAATCGTTTGTTACTCCTACAGCTAATCCAACCTTGTCATCTTTATTTGCAAACACAACCACAATACCTTCGCCTAAATCTTTTTTACCTTTATCTACAAGTTTTCTTAATTCTTTTGGAGGCAATCCATCTATTTTTTGAAATCTTAACTTAACTCCATTAATTTCTTCATCTTTAATAATATTTTTTGATTTATCCTCTAAAATTGCATTTACTAAGATAGTCTCTAATTGTTTAGTTAAATTTTTTATTAAAGTTTTTTGGTCAGTTTCTTCTAAATTAGGCTTTCCTCCCAATTTAATAATTTTCTGGCTTAAATCTTTAATTGTTTCTTCATCTTTCTCTGCAGATAGGTTCGATAATTTTTCTTTATTTTGAAGATATTCCTCCAATTGTTTATCTCTTAATGCCTCTATTCTTCTAACACCTGCAGCAATTGATGATTGGCTCACAATCTTAAATTTACCAATATCTCCAGTGTTTTTAACGTGTGTTCCGCCACATAATTCAGTAGAAAAATACTTGCCATCTTCATCCCCCATCGAAAGAACTCTTACCTCATCGCCATATTTTTCACCAAATAATGCTAAAGCACCGTTTTCAACTGCCTCATCAGGTGTCATTAATCTAGTTCTTACATCAGATTTTTTAGAGACCATTTTGTTTACAAAGTCTTCTATTTTATCGATTTCTTCATTCAAAATTGGTTTCATATGACTGAAATCAAATCTTAATCTACTTGGCTCTACCAACGATCCTTTTTGGGTTACATGAGTACCAAGAACTCTTCGTAAAGACTCGTGTAATAAATGGGTTGCTGAGT
This sequence comes from uncultured Pelagibacteraceae bacterium, assembly GCA_902536005.1. GTDB lineage: Bacteria > Pseudomonadota > Alphaproteobacteria > Pelagibacterales > Pelagibacteraceae > Pelagibacter. Next base: position 31,143 of record CACAVT010000006.1, on the reverse strand, counting down.
GATAAGCGCGCGTATTATCTCTTCTTTCAACATCAATTTTTAATTCTACACTTTTCTGTAATTTTATAGATCCACTCTTTACGTTTCCATAATGAACAAATAAATCGCCTAATTTTTTTTGAACATCAGTTACTTCAAATTTAAAATCATTTGAAACTATTTCACCAGTATCACCAACTTGACCTCCAGATTCCCCATAGAAGGGAGTTTGATTTACTATGATCATTCCTTCATCATTTTGTTTTAATTGATCAACTTCTTTATTATCTTTTAAAAGAGATAACACTATTCCTTCAGCTTGATTAGTTTCGTATCCTAAGAATTCAGTTGGATCAATTTTGTCTTTTATTCCAAACCAAATATCTTCAACTGCTGCATCACCGGAACCTTTCCAATTTTTTTTTGCAAGTTCTCTACTTTCTTTCATTAAAGATTGAAACTTTTCAGTATCAATTGACATTGATTTATTTCTTAATATATCTTCAGTAAGATCTAATGGGAAACCATAGGTGTCATACAATTTAAAAGCTACCTCACCTGGTAATACTTTATCTATTTTAGATATTTCATCATTTAAAATTTTTATTCCTCTATCCAGTAGTACTAAAAATTTTTCTTCTTCCATTTTTAAAGTTTCTTTTATTAAAGACTCTGCTCTAACTAATTCTGGATAATTTCCGGACATTTCATTTTTAAGAGTTTCAAACAAATTATAAAAAACTGGTTCTTTAGATCCTAATAAATGAGAATGTCTCATTCCTCTTCTCATAATTCTTCTGAGAACATATCCTCTTCCTTCATTTGAAGGTAAAACTCCCTCAGCTATTAAAAACGAACTTGCTCTTAAGTGATCAGCTATTACTCTAAAACTCGCAAGATTAGATTTATCTGATTTAACTTTTGTAATTTCAGATGCAGAAACAATTATTTTTTTGAAATGATCTGTTTCATAGTTATCATGTGAACCTTGCAATAAAGCTGCTATTCTCTCAAGTCCCATTCCCGTATCTACTGATGGTTTTGGAAGATTAATTCTTTTATCTTTAGTAACTTGTTCAAACTGCATAAAGACTAAGTTCCAAATTTCTATAAATCTATCTCCATCCTCATCCTTAGTTCCAGGTAAACCTCCTGGTAAATGATCTCCGTGGTCAAAAAAGATTTCAGAACAAGGTCCACAAGGACCTGTCTCACCCATAGACCAAAAATTATCTGAGGTTGCAATTCTTATAATTCTATCATCGCTAAAACCCGCTATTTTCTTCCAAAAATTGAAGGCCTCATCATCCTCATGAAATACAGTTACATAAAGCCTGTTTTTATCTATTCCAAAATCTTTGGTTATTAAGTCCCAGGCATAATGAATTGCTTGCTCTTTAAAATAATCACCAAAAGAAAAGTTTCCTAACATCTCAAAGAAAGTATGGTGCCTCGGTGTGTAACCAACATTTTCTAAATCATTATGCTTACCACCTGCCCTTACACATTTTTGTGAAGTTGTAGCTCTTACATAATCTCTTTTTTCTAATCCTGTAAATACGTTTTTAAACTGAACCATTCCAGAGTTAGCAAACATCAATGTAGGATCATTATTGGGAACCAGATTGCTAGACTCCACAATCTTGTGATCATTCTTTTCAAAATATTTTAGAAAAGTATTTCTTATTTCATTGAGTGTTTTATCTGCCATATTTTTAAAATACAGCTTTTTTATTCTATGTCTAGATATCGAAGGGAAAAAAGGCACTTAAATTAAGCGCCTTTTATTAATAAAGATGACCTATTAATTCTTTTTAGATGGAGGAGTAGCTTCAGCTTTGTCAGCCTCTTCTTTTTCAGCTACTTTCTTTTCTTTCTCTAATTTTTCAGGATCAATTGGATTTCCCTCTATTTTCTTAGAAATCACACCTGCTTTTTCTCTAATTGCCATTTCAATTTCTGCAGCAACTTTAGGATTTTGAGCTAGATAAGTCTTAGCGTTCTCTCTACCTTGACCAATCTTCTCACCCTTGTAAGCATACCATGCGCCTGATTTTTCAATTATATCTGCTTTAGAACCAAGATCGACTAATTCACCCATCTTGCTAATTCCTCTTCCATACATCAAGTCAAATTCAACAACTTTAAATGGTGGCGCAACTTTATTCTTAACTACTTTAACTCTTGTAGAGTTACCAATAATTTCATCTTTATCTTTAATCGCACCAATTCTTCTAATATCCATTCTTACAGATGAGTAAAACTTGAGTGCATTACCACCTGATGTTGTCTCTGGACTTCCAAACATAACTCCAATTTTCATTCTGATTTGGTTAATGAAAATCATCATTGTATTTGTGTTTGATATTGAACCTGTTAATTTTCTTAAAGCCTGACTCATTAATCTTGACTGAAGACCAACATGATGGTCTCCCATCTCTCCTTCAATTTCAGCTTTTGGAGTTAAAGCTGCAACAGAGTCGATAACGATTACTGAAATAGAGCCTGATTTTACTAGTGTATCAGCGATTTCTAACGCTTGTTCACCAGTATCAGGTTGTGAAATTAAAAGTTCTTCTGTATTTACACCTAATTTTTTTGCATAAACTGGATCTAATGCATGCTCTGCATCAACGAATGCACAAATTCCACCAGATTTTTGAGCTTCAGCAACAACTTGTAATGCTAATGTTGTTTTTCCAGATGACTCTGGTCCGTAAACTTCAATAATTCTTCCTTTTGGTAATCCACCTATACCTAAAGCTAAATCAAGACTTAAAGAACCTGTTGAAACAGACTCGATATCCATTGCTCTCTTTTCACCAAGCTTCATTACAGAGCCTTTTCCAAAATTATCTGTAATTTGAGCTATCGCAGCGTCTAACGCTTTGTTCTTTTCTTTAACGTCCATTTCTTGATCTTTAGTAGATTTAACTACTTTTAGGTTATTTTTCGTCATTTTTTGCCTCTTTTTTTAAATTTTTTAACACTCGAATCATGAAGTAAATGTACACATTTTGTTCTCATTAGCAATATATTTATTTTTTGCTCCTAAAAACCAAATAATTACTTAAGTTTTAGATATTGGCTGTTTAATAAACCTACTGCTTTAAGCAGATTGTATTGGGCCATTAGATAGTTTTTCTCAGAACTCGCTAAAGAAATTTGAGCAGAAAGTAATAAAGCATTTGATTGGATAACATCCAAAGTAGTTCTCGAACCTCTTTCGTACTCTGCGGCAATTCCTTCATTAGCTATTTCAGCTGCTTTTACTTGAACTCTAACTGAATTTAAAAAACTTTCTGAAGATTCTAAACTAGACCATGCACTTGCAACATTTGTTTCATTGGTTCTAACAACATCATCTAACAATAATCTTTTTCTAGTAGTTAAATTTGAATTTTTAGAAATAGTTGATCTTTTTTTTCCACCTGAATAAAACGGCCAACTAATCTCTGCTTTTAAAATATCTTTTTCTCTCTCATCATAAGTAGAGCTAAGATCTTCTGTATAAGACTTTTCTAAAGATAAAGAAGCAGTTGGTTTCAAGTCTGACTCTGATATTTCTAACTCTTTCTCCGCTTTAGATAAATCAAATTTTGCTATTTGAATATCAGGGTTATATTGTTTTGAAAGATTAATTGCTTCATTTAAAGATTTTGGAATACTAACTATCGCATTTGAGTTTTTTTGTAATTGATTTGGATCACTTAATTTACCAATTATATTCTCATAATTAAGTTTACTGATTAATAAGTCACTTTTTGCTTTTGCAAATTGAGCCTGAGCACCCGCAAGAGATGACTCAGATTGTGCAAGGTCAGTATTTGTAATTTGACCTCTATCTCTTCTAATTTGATCATTTTCAACTTGTCTAATTAAAAGATTTAAATTTTTGGCGTTAATATTTAGCGTTTCTCTAGCTAGAATCAAATTCGTAAAAGCATCGATTGCTTTATGCAAAATATCTTGTTCTTTTTTAATTAAATTTGCTTTAGCTAAATCTAAAGCAGTAATATTTTTTTGAAGTGTAAGATCTCTTCCATAATCTAGTAAAGTTTGTTCTAATTTGATTGAAGTAGTAAATGGATCAACATCATTAGTACTTGCACTACCTCCACTTTGGTTGGTTAGCTTATTTGTATTTTCAAAACTTTTTGATCCTTTTAAAGTTAAAGATGGTTTATAATCAGCCTTTGAGATATTTACATCCTCTTCAGAAACTTTAATATTTTCTCTTTCAGCATTTAATTGAATATTATTTTTATAGGTTTGATTTAATGCATCAAGAAGAGTAACTGCAAAAGCGTTACTAAAATAAAATATTGATGCGATAAGTATTATAAATATTTTTTTCATTTCGATTTATATACAGCAGTTTTAATTTGATGGTTACTGTTTAAATTTAAAATTATAGATGCATATTTAGGCATATTTTTAAACATATTTTGAGTAATTCTTTGGTAAGTTTGCATAAAATTAATTACATCCCCTTTGCTCATTATTTTATGACCACCTTTTTTCTTTGTTTTTAACCATAGTTTGTGTTCCTGCTTTAATCTCCATTTTTGTAATAAACTAAAGTTTTTTGCTTTTAAGTAAATCATACAATTTAACTGAGAATATAACTTTTTATACTTAGTTTTTAGTTGTTGATTTACATATTTTCTCCAAAAAAGTTTATGATCATTTGCTTTTTCCATAGAATTAATAGATTTTTTTAATGCTTTGTTAGTTTCTGCTCTTGCTCCAACACACCATCCTTCAAAAATAATTACATCTGGTCTTTTTTTAATTTTATTCCATTTATTTTTAGGGAATCTATCATCAATTGCCTTATTAAATTTTGGCAATTTCATATTTTTAAATTTTTTTGATTTAGATTTTTTAAAAAAATCCAACATCATATTGATATCATGAGTTCCAGGAACACCTCTAGTAAGTAACATTGGATGTACTTTTTTTGATAAAGCTATTCTTTCTTTTCTAGTTTTATAAAAGTCATCAATCGAAATTTTAAATACTTTTAGTTTAAAATATTTTTCTAATATTATTTTTAATATTGAGCTTATAGTTGTTTTGCCTGTTCCTTGACCGCCGGCTAATCCAACAAAGTAAGGTTTTTTGTAATCTATTTTTTCTGCAATCCAAAAAGATATTGGGATTAAAAAATTCTTAACCATCCTCTCTTTATTACCAAACTTTTCAGTTGAGGTTTCTTGTGATTTAATAAACTTAAAACAATCTTTTTTAACTTTCTTAAAGCACTCTTCAGATAATTTCATTGGTGTTTATTTTTCTTGATCCATTGGATGGTTAAGACCATCAAAGAACGCTACTTCTTTTAAATCTTCTAATTTAACTTCATCAACGCAACCTAAATTAAAACCAGTCATTGCTGGTGCACTTCTAGGATTATGATGAGTATAAATTCCACATTCAGTACAAAAGTAATGATTTGCAACTTTAGTATGATACTGATAGAGTTTTAATTTATCTTCTCCTTTAGTAACTTTAAAATCCTCATTTTTAACCATGCCCATTGTTGCATTTTTTCTTTTACAAATAGAACAATTACATCTTACAATTTTTGCTAATTCATTAACTGAAGCATTAATTTCTGCTTCAACAGCTCCACAATGACAATTTAATTTCATAATTCCCTCTAATTTATTTTAAATTTTTTTTTGCCGCAATCTTATTTCCATCCATATCTCTTATATAAGCATAATAATTACCATCACTTCTTACTCCTGGCGCACCTTCATCAACAGCTCCCTTAGACATCGCAATTTCATAAAATTTTTCTACTGCCTCTTTAGATTCTGCTAATAGTGTTATTTGTGTTCCATTGCCAAAGGTTGCTGGCTCACCATTTACAGGATCTGTTACATAAAATTGAGCCTTATCAGGCTCACTTGAATGAGCATAACCAATATATTTTTCTGTTGTTACAATTTTTTTTAATTTTAATGGCTCTAAAATAGCATCATAAAACTCACTAGATTTTTTATAATCATTAGAACCAACCATCACAAAATCTAAAATATTCATAATTTATTTTTGCTTATTTATTATATGCCTCGTAAACTTTTTCTCTTTCACTTTTGTTCATTCCCTTTGTTTCTTCTATAAACTTTTTTCAGCCTCTAGAGCACCGCAGTGACACGATAGATTTCACTATTCTCCCCATTTTCCATGAAACTCATAAACTACCGCAGGTTTATCGCCTACTACCCAACCATCATGACCTGGTTCAATTGAATATGCATCACCAGCTTTATAAGTTAATTCAGTTCCATCATCATGTTTTGCACAAACTGCCCCTGAAACAATTACGCCAAGATGTTTTGCTTTGCAGCTATCTGTGCCAACTGTTGGCTTAATGTCTTGTGACCATTTCCAACCTGGTTGTAAAACTAATCTCATAACTCTTTGATCTCCTACTTTCACAATATCTATTTTGGCATTTTTAAAATTAGTGTTACTTTCGTCTGGATTGTCAAAAGTTTTGACTTCAATTGAACTCATTATTATTCTCCTTTTATAATTAAATCAGAATTTAAAACTATCCTTGGTTGGAGTTATCCACAAGCATACAAAATGTAGTTTCGATGTTCACGTTTTGATTCACTTTTGATTCAATTACGGACTCAAAATACAAACTCTTGAGTGTATTGTATAAATGGTCTATAAAATAGAACAAAACAAGAACATGAAACTAACAATCCCTTATTATCTACATAAAGCAGGCGCTGGTTTTCCTTCCCCTGCTACTGATTATATCGAAGAAGATATTGATCTGAACATGCATTTAATAAGAAATGTTCCGGCAACTTTCATCATTAGAGTTCAAGGTAAATCAATGGTCGATGTTGGGATTAATGATGGTGACTTATTGGTGGTTGATAAAAGTTTAAAGCCAAAAAACTTTTCAACAGTGATTGCAAACGTTCATGACGAACTTGTGGTTAAAACTTTAGTTCAAGAACGAGATAAAAAATTTTTAACTTCTGGATCTAAAGAGTTTTCTGACAGAATTTTAATTAACGAAGAACAAGATATTTTTATTTGGGGGGTTGTTACTTATGTCATCCATTCGACATACTAAAAAAATAGCATTAATTGATTGTAATTCTTTTTACGTTTCCTGTGAGCGATTATTTAATCCTAAAATAAGAAGAAAGCCTGTTGTTGTTTTATCTAACAACGATGGCTGTATTATTTCAAGATCAAATGAAGCAAAAGCTTTAGGGATTAAAATGGGGGAACCTTATTTTAAAGCAAAAAATATTATTCTCAAAAATAAAGTTGAAGTTTTCTCATCAAACTATTCTTTATATGGAGATTTATCCAGAAGAGTAATGCGAACACTTAAAAGATTTAATTCAGAAATAGAAGTTTATTCAATTGATGAAGCTTTTTTAGATTTATCAAACTTTCCTGATAGCGAAGTTGAAAAAGTCGGAAAAGAAATTAGAGAAACAGTTTTACAATGGACTGGTATCCCAACAAGTATTGGAATAGCAAATACAAAAACTTTAAGCAAAGTTGCAAATCATATTGCAAAGAAAAAAAAATCAGGAGTGACAAGTTTAATTGGAATAGATAACTTAGATCCTATTTTAGAAAAAGTTGAAATCAATGATGTCTGGGGTGTTGGAAGACAATTAACTAAGTTTTATCAAAAGCATGGAATTTATAATGCTAAACAATTAAAAAACAAATCCAACACTTGGATCAAAAAATCTTCTAATGTTCTAAGTTCAAGAACTGCAATGGAGCTTAGAGGTATATCTTGTATTGGGTTAGAGACTACGACTACTAAAAGAAAGAGCTGTGTTGTTTCAAGATCATTTGGAAAAAGAATTGAAACGTTCCAAGAGTTAAAAGAAGCGGTTGCTAACTATTGTTTAAACGCATCTGAAAAAATTAGATCGGAATCTTTAGTTGCAAAAGCAATCACAGTATTTGTTAGAACTAGTCCTTTCCAGAGAAACTTTGGATATTATTCAAATGCTAAGACAGTTGATTTTCCAATTGCAACAAATAATAGTATTGAAACAGTTAAGACAGCAGTTTCAATATTAGAAAGTATTTTTAAAAACGGTTACCGTTATCAAAAAGCAGGTGTGATGCTTACAGGGTTGTCAAATGCAAGCGATAAAACAAATTTATTTACTTCTGAAAAAGATGAAAAAATAAATAGCTTGATGCGATCAATTGATAACACTAATCATCGATACGGAAGATCCACTTTAAGCGTTGCAAGTGCTGGCGTTCATAAAAAATGGAATATGCGAAGGCAGTATTCTTCTAAAATTGATACGGCTGATTTCTATTGCTTACCAACAATTAGAGCTTAGATCAAAAACTCTAAAGTCCACCTGATGAAAATAAAAATTTAGCAACATCTTCAACACCAATTTGTTTTTTCATCTGACAAAAAACATAAGGTAAGCCATTACGCGCCTTTTTTACATCTTCTTTCATGGTATCAAGGTTAACATCTACATGAGGGGCTAAATCGGTCTTATTTATAATTAACAAGTCTGATTTTTGAATGGCAGGGCCACCTTTTCTAGGGATATCTCCACCCATGCCAACGTCAATAACATAAATAGATAGATCAACTAATTCAGGACTAAAAGTTGCTGCTAAATTATCCCCTCCAGACTCGATTAGAATCAAATCAAGATCAGGAAATTTTTTTTTCATATTTTCTACAGCAAGCATATTAATTGAAGCATCTTCTCGTATTGCGGTATGTGGACATCCTCCAGTTTCAACTCCTTTTATTCTTTCAAGAGGCAAAGCTTGGACTTTCATTAAAAATTCTGCATCCTCTTTTGTATAAATATCGTTTGATATTACTGCCATAGAAATTTTCTTTGATAAAAATTTACATAACTCAGCAGTCAAACTTGTCTTACCAGCACCAACAGGTCCACCTATTCCAACTTTTAATGGTCCATTTATATTTTTCATGTTTTATAAATTCTTGTTTTCAAATTTTCATGCTTAATACTGTAGATATCACTATTAAAACAAATTCCACCTAAGTCTTCTAAATTTAAATTTTCGCTTTCTTTTTCTATTTCTCTTATTAAGTCATAAGTTTTTATAATACAGTCCTGTCCTATTTTTTGCCCAATCGGTATATGTTTAATACAAACATTTATTAGATTTGAGACAAAAGATTGCAGGTAAGATACAATTGTCAAATTTAAGGGTATATCAAAATGTTTAGCAGCTTTAGCGACAGCAATTGGATATGCAGTATTTTCAGCAAGTTTAAAATCCCAACTATCAGTTAAGACTTTTCTAAAAGCATTACCCATTTCAATAGACTCTATTTTTCTTTCTTTAGATGGGCAAAGAGATAGAGCTAGTTCATTTAAGTCTTCTCCCTGATATGTGTATTTCATTAAAATTACATCATTTTTACCAGTTCCATATTTTAAGATACATTTTAAATAATCCAAAATATCTTCTTTTGACTTAATAAAATTATCATTAATCATTGCCTCTAAACCATGAGAATAAGAAAAACTTCCAACAGGAAATGATGGTGAAAACCAAGTTTGAAGAATTTGTAAGGCTTCTTTTAAATCTTTTTTACTTTTTATTTTAGTGTTTATGGCTATGGGTTCTACCAATTCCATATGCTCCTCCCTCTGGTTTGAAAGGTCTTAAAACTTTCTTAACCTTTCCTCCTAATTTTAATATCATTTTTTTTATTACTTCGTCATACTGAATTAAAATTCTATCTTTTTCAATTTGGCATGGCATATGCCTATTTCCAATATGCCAAATAAATTGCATTAAATTTTTTCCTTTGATTTCTAATAAACTTTCTTTTTTGTTTTTGATTAAAATCAAATTTCCACTTTGAAGTTTAAATGCTTGATTTTCTGAAAGTGATTTTGTCTCTGGTAAATTGACTAAAAATTCAAAACCATTATCTGAAACAAGTTTTTTTCTTCTTAAAAATCTCTCATCATAAGATAGAGATATGTGATCTTTTGCTTTATTTTTAGCTATTTTATTTACAATTAAAAAACAATTATCCATAAATTTAAAACATAAAATATCTTTGAGCCAAAGGAAGTTCTTTAGCTGGTTCACAAGTAATAATTTGACCATCAGCTTTTACTTCATATGTCTCGGGATTAACTTCAATCTTTGGACACTTATTATTTAAAATCATATCTTTTTTAGAAATAGCTCTAGTATTTTCCACAGGTAATAAGTCTTTTCTAATACTTGCATCTTTTAATGAATTTTTTTCAAGAGCTAGTTTGCTTGTGAAAATTACTGAAGATTTTTCTAACGACGTCCCAAATGATGAAAACATAGGTCTAGTGTATACTGGTTGTGGAGTTGGAATTGATGCATTTGGGTCTCCCATTTGAGCACAAGCTATACTTCCTCCTATTAGTATCATTTCTGGCTTAGCGCCAAAAAATGCTGGGTCCCATAAAACTAAATCTGCACGTTTATTTTTTTCAATGCTACCAATATGTTTTGAAATTCCATGAGCGATTGCAGGATTAATTGTGTATTTTGCTAAATATCTTTTAACTCTAAAATTATCATTATCCCCTTTTTCCTCTGGTAAACTTCCTCTTTGAACTTTCATTTTATGTGCAGTTTGCCAAGTTCTAATAATAACTTCTCCAACTCTACCCATAGCCTGACTATCTGATGCAATAATTGAAAAGGCACCCATATCATGAAGAATATCTTCTGCTGCAATTGTTTCTCTTCTTATTCTACTTTCAGCAAATGCTACATCCTCTGGAATAGATTTATCAAGATGGTGACAAACCATAAGCATATCTAAATGTTCCTCTATTGTATTAACTGTGTAAGGCCTGGTAGGGTTTGTTGAAGAAGGAATAACATACTCTTCTCCACAAACTTTAATTATATCTGGTGCATGTCCACCGCCAGCACCTTCTGTATGAAAAGCATGAATAGTTCTTTTGTTAATTGCTTTTATTGTATTTTCTACAAACCCACTTTCATTTAACGTGTCTGTGTGAATCATTACTTGCACATCATTTTTATCAGCAATATTTAAACAATTATCAATCGCTCCAGGAGTAGTACCCCAATCCTCGTGAAGTTTAAGAGCTGAAGCTCCTGCTAGAATTTGTTCCTCAAGACCTTCCGGCAAGGAGGAATTTCCTTTTCCAGCAAAAGCTAAATTCATGGAAAAACCATCAGCAGATTGAATCATTCTTTGTATATGCCATGGTCCAGGTGTACACGTTGTTGCAAGTGTTCCATGAGCAGGTCCAGTTCCACCTCCAAGCATGGTTGTAATACCTGAGTGCAAAGCATCATCAATTTGTTGCGGACATATATAATGAATATGACTATCAAAACCTCCAGCTGTTAAAATTTTTCCTTCACCTGCAATTATCTCTGTTCCTGGACCAATAATAATATTTACTTTAGATTGAGTGTCTGGATTTCCAGCTTTACCAATTTCAAATATTTTTCCATCCTTTAAACCAACATCAGCTTTATAAATTCCATGTACATCAACTATTAAAGCGTTGGTAATAACAGTATCAGCAGCTCCTTTTTCTCTGCTAATTTGAGATTGGCCCATCCCATCTCTTATTACTTTTCCACCACCAAACTTTACTTCTTCACCATAAGTGGTTAGATCGTTTTCAACTTCAATAAATAATTCAGTATCTGCTAGCCTAACTTTGTCTCCTGTGGTTGGACCATACATATCTGCATAAGCTGCTCTAGAAATTTTAGCCATTATAATTTCCCCATAACTTTCTTATTGAACCCGTATATTTTTTTTGATCCATTTATTTCTATAAGTTCAACATCTTTAGATTGACCTGGCTCAAATCTTACAGCCGTTCCTGAAGGTATATTTAATCTTTTTCCATATGATAATTCCCTATCAAACACCAAATGCTCGTTTGTTTCAAAAAAATGATAATGACTTCCAACTTGTACAGGTCTGTCTCCAGAATTAGAAATTTTAATTTTAGTAACTTTGGAGTCTTTATTTAGGTTTATTTCCTCATTTTTTGTAATTACTTCTCCTGGTTTCATAATAATTATCACCTAATAGGTTTGTGTACTGTTACTAATTTAGTTCCATCAGGAAAAGTAGCTTCTACTTGAACTTCCTTAATCATATCTGGGATACCTTCCATACAGTCCTTTTTTTTAATGACATGAGCTCCTGCCTCCATCAGTTCTGCAACACTTTTACCCTCTCTAGCTCCCTCAATTACAAAATCTGTTATTAAAGCGATAGCCTCTGGATAATTCAATTTTATATTTTTTGATAATCTATTTTTAGCGACAATCGCTGAAAGGCTTATTAAAAGTTTATCTTTTTCTCTAGGAGTAAGTTTCATTTATATATTCCATACTTTTGGTATCTTTGAACCTTCAAAAAAATAAGACAAAATTTTATCAATTGCAAATTTAAGATTATAACTATCTTTAGATAAAAGTCTTACGATCAATTTATTATCCCAATGAGAATAATTTGAAGTTGTATTTTTATTGTTAGTTAAAGTTTCAGACAGATTATTAACATTTTTTAAAAACTTATTTCCTACAATAATAATTGTCGCAACTGCAGAATTATTATTTAATGTCGAAAAACTATTCAAATATTTTTTTTCGAATAAACCTGTATTTATTACTTCTGTATGAATTAATTTTTTATCAATATTAATATTCCAAAAATCTGAAAAATATCCCTTTTCAAACTCCTCCTTCATAGAAGTTCGTCCAAAAATAATATTTTCACAAAGCAGTAGATTTGAATCTTTTGATAAATTAAAATTAATTTTTCTTTTTAAGTTACAATTATTAAATAAAATTAACTCTTTAGGTAACCAAAATAAATTTGAATTGTTTAACAAATTTAAATCAATTTCTAAATTGGCAGGATTGCCAAAACCACTATAAATTTTTTCTGCTGCTTGAGTTGAAATACAAAGATTTGAACTATCAATTTCAAATTTGAAGTCATATTCATCTCCACTAGTAATTCCACCAGCAGTATTAATAAGCATTAATTGTTTTAAATTTTCATGAAAATCTGGCATCAAAGCTTTTGAAGATCCTTGTTGATAAAGTTTTTCTAAGTTTTGATCTTTTATTTTTATTTCTAATCTGCCTTTAGATTTTTCTAGTTTTTTTTGAGTTATATTCATATCTTTATCCTAGCACAAAAAAACCTTTTTATTATTCGTCAATTATTAAAGCTTGAATTATTTAGCTTTTTTAATAAAAAAGATACATGCAAAACCAAGAAATAGTAAAAATAATTGAAAACCTTAAAGGTAGAAGAGACTATGAGGAAAAAAGAGCATCTAAATTAGGTTTTGCCTCCCTTTATGATTACTTTGAAGATAAAATTTCAAAAAAACAAAAAGCTATTGACGACGAACAAAAAGAACTAGAAAATACAAAAACTAATCAACAACCAAAAGCTAATAAAAAAAGCTGTAGTTGTTGTTAAATGAATGAGTTTTTATAAACCAAAAAAGTTACCTAAATTAATGGTAGCTCCAAATGGAGCTAGAAAAATAAAAAAAGATCATCCAGCTGTTCCATTAACAATAAGCGAAACAGTAGAAACAGCAAAATTATGTTACGAAGCTGGCGCTGGTGCAATACATTTGCATGTTAGAGATAAAGAAGGACAACACGTTTTGGATGCTGGACTTTATAAAGAAGCGTTAAATGAATTAGAGCATCAAGTACCAAACATGCATATACAAGTTACTACTGAAGCAGTTGGAAAATACTCTCCAGCTGATATGAGAAAGCTTGCATATGATGTAACACCACCAGGAGCATCAATTGGAACTTCGGAATTAATCCCTTCAAGAAATCCAGAAAACGAGGATATTAAACTTTACAAGTATTTAACTGAAGCAGGAACAAAAATTCAACACATACTTTATCAGCCTGAAGATATAGATTTATTAATCAAACTACTTAGTAAAGCAGAAATTCAAATTAATGGGGCTTGGTGTTTATTTGTTATTGGGCATTATAGTGGAAGAATAAGTTATCCAGAAAATATTTCTTTATTTGTAAAAAAAATGGAAGAGCAAAATATAAAACTTGATTGGTCAATATGTGCTTTTGGAAAGGAAGAAATGAGCTGCTTGGAAAAAGCTGTGAGCCTTGGAGGTAAAATTAGAGTTGGATTTGAAAATTCATTATTCATGCCTAATGGTGAAATTGCATCTGATAATCATATGAAAGTTGATGCAATAAATAAATTATTTAAATTAAGCTAATAAAGATAAATTCTCATTTAAATAAGAATTAAAATTTTTAACCGATGTACATGAAGAGAGAATAAATCTATCTGGTCTCACTATAACAGCTTTACACTTATGTTCCTTAAAAAAGAGTTCTAATTTTGTAATATTTTTAGATTTTATTAATTTAATTTTTGAAGATATATTTTTTTTAATTTCATCAGATATAATTAAAGCAGGTTTTAAAGAAAACTTTTCATCTAATTTTTTATTTTTCTTAATTATAAATTGTGGAAAAATTTTTCCTCGAAACTTGTCTTTTAAATCACCTAAGCCATGTCCAAGTCTTGGTTTTATTGATTTCATGCTTTTTATACCTTTGCTATCTGCAGAAATATTATTTGTTATCGGGGACTTTCCTACTGCATTTACAAATTCACCCATACGCATCGTAGTTTCTATATATTCTCTAACATTTGAAGATCTCTCAGATTGGTAGGTATTTAAAAGCTTATCATTATGTTCATTCTTTAAACAATGTGAAATCTTCCATGCAAGATTTGAAACATCTCTGATACCAGCACACATTCCTTGACCCATAAATGGTGGCATCAAATGAGCAGCATCTCCAGCTAAAAAAATTCTGCCTTTCTTCCAACTTTTGGCTAATGCAGATTGGAATGTATAGATAGTTTTCCTCTCCATTTTGGCCTCATTTTTTTTTAGCCAGGGTTTTAAAAAATTCCAAATATACTTATCAGAAAGAATGGTTTCTATTTTTTCAGTTTTTTTAATTGCAAACTCCCATCTTCTTCTTTTACCTACATTTCTACAATAAGTAGCGGGTCTTACAGGATTTGAATATTGGATTGTTCTATCTGGTAAATTTTTCTTTTCTCTAGTTAGTATTAAATCTATCACAGCCCATTTTTGAGTAAAACCAAGATTATTCATTTTAGTTTTCATTTGTGATCTTGTTATTGAATTAGCGCCATCACAACCAATTAAATACTTTGATTTAATGTTAAATATTTTTTTTGAATTAATGTCTTCAAATGTAATATTTACATTATTTGTTTTATTTATGATTTTTTTAACATTAGAACTTTGTCTAATTTCAACTTTTTTGTAAGACTTTAGTTTCTTTCTAAGTTCTCTTTCTAAATCAGGTTGGTTAAATCTATAACTAGGATACCATCCATTCTCGGTGATTTCTCTTGGTCTTGGCCAATCTAAAATTACTCTATTTTTTTTATCAACAAACTTTGTTCCTTTATTAATTATTGTGTGTTTTAAAAAAGTGTTGGTTATACCAATTGTTTCAAACACTCTCATCACCTCATCATCAAAATGTACTGCTCTTGGTAATGGATAAAAACTTTTTTCCTTTTCCAAAACTAAAATTGAAAAACCATGCAGTGCTAATAAATTTGCTAAAGTTCCTCCTGTTGGACCAAAACCTACAATTGCAACATCATACTTTTTCATTTACAAAATAATAATTCTTTTATTTTTTGTTTATAGTATTTGAATATAACCAAGGACAATCAATAAAAAGTGGAGCTTGTTTACCTTCTGAAGCAGTTTCCAATCTTTTATTTCTAAATTTCATTCTTTCTTCATCAGGTAAATATAATCTTTCATGTCCCCAAAAACTTGGTCCTTCAAAAGTTTCTATAGGTTTCCACGTTTTTGGATCAATAACTCTTCCACCCCAGCCATTTTCAATAAAAAAACCAGATGGTGTTATTGAATAAAATGAAGTCATATAATCATTAGTATGTCTACCTAAAGTGTAAGCAATTTTATTATCTTCATATTGCAATAAATCGTATCCTTGACCAACATCATCAAGGCTATTGTATTCAACCATAAAATGATGAAAGCCTGTTCTGCCGGATCCAAATAATGCTAAACTATGATGTCTTCCATTCACATGAAAAAAACATAAAGAGATAGGTGTGTGACTGTAGTCGCTAATTTTAAAACCTAAAACCTCTGTATAAAATGGAATTAAATCGTCAATTTTCTTTACATGAACTACGGCATGACCCATTCCTAATGCGCCAGTTTTAAATCCAGAAATTGGACGACCTGGTTTAAATGGATCAGTATCGTTCATTGGATTATAAACTAATTCAATTCTATTTCCTTGTGGATCGTTGAAATATATTAAATCCTCGACAAATCTCATGTCAGCAAATGAAGATTTTCCTTGATGAACTTTTATTTTATTTTTTTCTAGTTTTGATGCAAAAAATGATAAGTCTTCTTTTTTTTCCACTTCCCAGCCCAAAAATCCAAGGTTATCACCTTGGTCACCAGTTATAGTCAGACGCTGTTTCTGGTCATCCATTCGAAAAGATAAAATATCTTTTCCCCTATCAACTTGTTGCATTCCTAAATTTTTTTGACTGTAATCTGACCAGTCTTCAAATTTATCTGAGTTTACTCCAATGTAACTTAGAGCTTTTATAGCCATTTAGAATTCCTTAAATTAAATGAGCCCACATTTATGTGGGCTCATGAACACTGTGCGTTATTTTTAGCCTTCTACTGCAGTGATAATTTGTCTTGCTCTATTTAGAACAGCATCACCATCAAGACCTTTGCCGCTCATTTCTTTTAACCAATTTGACTCTATCGGTGCTAAGATTTTTTTGTATTCGGCAATAACATCGTCTGATGCAATTATAATTTCATGACCATCTCTTTTTGAGATTTCATTTTTCATAATAGCATTTTGATTATCAATTAAACCTGACGCCCAATCACCAAAAGCATGGCCACTAAATTTATTTATACAAGCCTGTGCTCCTGCTGGTAAACTATTGAACTTATCTTCGTTCATAATTAAACCAAATGTAGCGTTAGTGATATTAACTTCAGTATGATATTTTGTTACATCAAACAATCTGAAAGAGCCAACTGCCGTATATGGAAATGGAGTTCCATCTACAACACCCTTGCTTAATGCTTCAGAAGTTCCTGGCGCAGGCACTTTTACTCCTGTCGCACCTAAAGTTTTTAAAATTGTACCAGCGATTTTACTTGGTACTCTCATTTTCTTACCTTTAAAATCTGCAGGTTTTACAACTTTAGTATCTTTCATATGAATTTGATATCCAGGATTAGAGTGAAGACCTATGACTTTGATGCCGGCCATTTCTTTATCTAAATATCCTTCATTGAACAAAGTGTTTAAAGCTGTTGTGCCAGCTTTAGATGTTTTTGTAAGGAATGGTAATTCAATTACTGAACTTAAAGGAAATTGACCTCCAATGTATCCTAAAACTGTCCATGAAATATCTGCAACACCTGATGTTACAATATCATATTGTTTAGGAGGACTTCCCAATACTCCACCAGCATACATTTTTACATTAACTGCCCCAGCCGAACACTGGTTTACTTTTGTTGCCCAAGCTGCAAGTATTTTACTTGCAATAAATGCTTTTGGCGGTTCAAAAGTTGCCAACTTCAATTCAGTTGCAGAAGATGCACTAACAATACTGAAAGAAAAAATTCCAATAATTAGCCCTAATAATTTTTTTTTCATTATTTAACCCTCTTGTTATTTATAATTATTCTAAAAGTGTAACTTGAAATTTAAATTAATTCATCTTTAATTGTGTTAGATAAAACACCAATTTGCGTCACTTCTACTTCGACTTTATCTCCTGGTTTCATAAAAATTGGAGGGTTTCTCTTAAATCCTACTCCACCAGGTGTACCGGTAACCAGTACATCTCCTGCACGCCAAGCCATAGCTTTAGATACATAAGAAATTAATATTGGAATATCAAAAATTAGTTGGCTTAATTTAGCATTTTGCATAACTTCACCGTTTAATCTAGTTTCAAGAGTAAGCTCTTTGTAATTTTTAATGTCTTCTGCAAGAACCATGTGCGGACCAAAGCTGCCTGTTTTTTCAAAATTTTTTCCCATTCCAAACTGTCTAGTATGCCTTTGCCAATCTCTTATAGTGCTTTCATTGTAACAAGAATAACCAACTATATGTTTTAAAGCATCCTCAGGCTTTATGTGTTTTCCTGCTTCTCCCATTATTACAGCCATCTCTCCTTCAAAGTCTAAATTATCAGACGCAATCGGTCTTTGAATTGCTTGCAAATGTGCTGTTTGACTTTCAGGAAATCTGTGAAAGATAACAGGATTTTCCTCAACAGTTCGATTGGTCTCTTTAACATGCTCACTATAGTTCAGGCCTACACAAATAATTTTTCCAGGATTAGGTATCAAAGGTAAATATTCAATATCATTTACACTCAAATTGCCAGGATTTGCAGAAGCATATTTCTTTGCTTCCGAGATACCTTTTTTTAAAATTAGATCTTTTAAAGAAGTTGCTCCTGATATTTTACCTGTAAGATCTGTTATAAGATCTTTATCTAAAATACCAAATTTATGTTCATCGTTATGCGAATAAGAAATAAACTTCATAAATAATACTTTCTGTTTTAAACCAACCTTATATGCTAATGTTTCATATATTTGAAGATAGTTTTTTAAAATATGAATAAAATATTTGATTACTCCGCTATCGTCTCTGGTTTAATACTTTTACTATTATCAGTATTAACTTTCAGTGACGTATTTGGTAGAAGATTTTTAAACTCTCCTGTTACAGGAACAATTGAATTAGTAGAAATTGGTATGGCTCTAGTTGCTTTCTTAGCAATGCCAAGAGCTTTTTTTTTAAATGCAAATGTGTCTGCTGACTTTATTAACAATTTAAATTTAGGAGTGTTTAAAACTTGGTTAATAATTCTTAAATTTTTATTAATGATTATTATTATGTCTTTGATGGCTTATGCAACGACAAAAACATCTTTAAAATTTATGTCAAATCAAAGAGTTACGATTGATCTAGAACTATATTTTTATCCGTTTTATTTTATTTGCGCATTTGCAATGTGGCTGAGTGTCTTAGCAATTATATTCTGGTTTATTAAAGCATTGTCTCAAACAGATTCTAAAACGAAAGAAATTTAATGGAAATGGATCCAATTATTAACGGTGGTATAGCTTTTGCAGCAGTCCTAATACTAATGGTCTTAAATATTCCAATAGGAATTGCAATGTTGCTTGTAGGGTTCACTGGATTTGCGTTAATATCAGGTTTTGATCCAGCTATTTTTGTTTTAGGCACTGCACCATTTGATGCAGTATCAAAATATACTTTATCAGTACTTCCACTTTTTGTTTTAATGGGAAACCTTGCCAATAGTGCAAATTTATCTAGAAATTTATATGATGCTGCTTATGCAGTTGTTGGCCACTACAAAGGTGGTTTGGCAATGTCGACTGTTGGAGCTTGTGCAGGATTTGGAATGATCTGTGGATCTTCTATTGCAACTGCAGCTACTATGTCTCAAATGGCAGGACCAGAAATGAAAAGACATGGCTATAGTGATGCTTTAATAAGTGGTTCAATTGCATCTGGAGGGACACTTGGAATTATAATTCCACCAAGTGTTATTTTGGTAATTTATGCATATTTAACAGAACAATCAGTTCAAGAACTTTTCTTTGCAGCGTTAATTCCAGGACTTATAGCTGTAATTTTATATATGATAGCAATAAGGGTTTATCTCATAGTCTATCCATCACAAGGAGGTTATGGAAAAAAGATGCCTCTTAAAGAGAGAATTTCTGCAATTTCAAAAGTATTCCCAATCTTTTTAATCTTTATAATTATAATGGGTGGCCTTTATTTAGGTTTTTTTACTGCCACAGAAAGTGCTGCAGTTGGTGTAATTTTGGTTTTAATATTCATTTTTGCAAGAGGACAACTCACATTAAACTTATTGAAAGATGCATTATGGACAACAATTAAAACTGTTGGTTCTTTATATTTGATTGTAATTGGAGCAAGTATATTCAATTACTTAATTACTGTTACGCAATTACCTTTTGCTGTTGTTGATTTTATAAATTATTTAGAACTGACACCATTAGGAATTATATTGGTTATTTGTGTAATCTATCTAGTCCTTGGAACTGTAATGGACTCTTTGGCAATGTTATTTTTAACAATTCCAGTTTTTTTTCCAGTTATTGTTGATGCGGGTATAGATCCTGTTTGGTTTGGTATATTTGCTGTAATAGTGGTTGAGTTTGGATTGGTCTCTCCGCCTGTAGGAATGAATTTGTTTGTAATTAAAGGAGTGATGCAAAATACACCTCTGCAAACTATTTGGTTTGGAACAATTCCTTTTTTACTAACTGATGTGATTAGAGTTACGCTTATTATTGCTTTTCCAGCTATATGTTTGTATTTGCCTAGTTTAATGGCATCTTCATAATTACCAAACACCAATCATGATGCCATCATCTTTAGTGTAATCTCTTTCTTTAGTCACAAACTCATCGGTAGCTGCAACTCTATTTTTTCTATCTATAATTCTTTTTAAAAGCAATTCTTTCAGTTCTTCTCTAATTTTTGAATGTTTTTCAGATTTTCCTAAATCATTAAATTCATCAGGATCATTTTTTAAATCAAACAATTGCGGATCAAATCCTTTATAATAAATATACTTCCAATCATTATTTCTTATCATAAAGGCTCTTGCGTCTGAGGCTCCTATATTCAGAATTTTTCTTGCTTCATTAAACGCATAATCAATTTCGCTAAATACAAATTCTTTCCAATTTTTAGTACTTTCTCCCTTTAATAAAGGAATTAAAGAATTTCCCTCTAATCTATGTTTACTTGCTGAACTTTCTACTGCATCCAAAAAAGTTGGCAGTAAATCGATAGCCTCTACAAATCTTTGTTCTTTTTTACCTCTAGTTTCGTTTGCATATTCGCTTGGATCATAAATAATCATTGGAACTCTAACTGACTGCTCATGAAATAATTCTTTTTCTCCCAACCAGTGATCACCTTGGTAATCTCCGTGATCAGAAGTAAATATGATCATAGTGTCATCCATACGACCAACTTCCTCTAAAAATTTAAACAACCTTCCTAAATTATCGTCAATTTGTTTAATTAATCCCATGTATCCAGAAAGAACTGTATTTCTTACTTCATCTTTTGAAAAAGTTTTGGAAATACTATTTTCCATAAATGCCTTGTAAACTGGGTGATCATTATTTCTTTCCGCATCATTTCTGTGAACAGGATAAAATTCATTATCAGAATACATGTTGTGATAAGGAGCTGGTGCCATATAAGGCCAATGTGGTTTAATATAAGATAAATGTAAAAACCATGGTTTATCTTTACTTTCTTCTATAAACTCTATTGCTCGATTAGTCATGAAAGCTGTTTCTGAATGCTCTTCAGGAATTCTTGCAGGTTTATTAGAATTTCTTAATCGCCAACCACTTAGTATTTCACCGTTTTCTCCCTCAGCAGAATTTGCCCAATCATTCCATGGATTAGGTCCATCAAATCCAAGTTTATTTAACCATTCATTATACGATAAAGTTTTTTTTGAATTTTTAATTTGATTATTTGGATGAAGTCCATCGTCTCTTTCATAAGGATCAAAACCTGGCTCACTAACTATTAATCCTATTTCAGTATCTTTAGTGATACCAAGTCTACTCATTCCCTCTAAATCTGGTCTCATATGTGTTTTTCCAACAACCCCAGTTCTTATTCCTGATTGACGAAGATAATCTCCAATAGTTAATTCTCCAATTGGAAGTGGCACTTGGTTCCAAGTTGATCCATGACTAAATACTGTTCTACCAGTGTAGTAAGATGCTCTAGAAGGGCCACACACAGGTGATTGAACAAAAGCAGATTCAAATTGAACTCCTTTTTTTGCCAAACTATCAATGTGTGGAGTTTTCAAATGAGGATGACCATAACAAGATAAATAATCCCACCTCAATTGATCAGCCATTATAAAAAGTATATTCTTAATTTTGCTCATAAAATTAAGAATAACTTATCTGATTAATGTTAAGCTTTAAATAGTTTATCAGATAAATTTGGTAAATTTTCTCCCCAAAAAACTTCTTTAGTGATTTTTTTGAAATCCACATCAAAAACTGTAGACATTGCAGATGCATAAATTGCTCTTGAGTCTATTGTAGAATTCAAATCTCTTCCTTCAAATAATTCTTTTCTCTTTAATCCTGGCCAATCAGTATGAACTTGAGCTTTTTTAACTAATCCTCCAGCCATTAATACTGCAGACCCATATCCATGTTCTGTTCCATTGCTACTGTTCTGTTTAATAGTTCTTCCAAACTCAGTTAATGTTAATATTAAAGTGTTATCAAAAGCCTCTTTGCTCATTGAAGATTTAAGAGATTTAACAATGTTATCGTAATCAGAAAGACAATCTGCATGAGCTCCATTGGTAGCACCTTGAGCTGCATGGGTATCAAAACCATCAACTTCAAATACTGCTACTCTTGGTCCATCAACTTTTGATAATTCATTAGCAGCATTTGAGGCAAGCACCCAACTACTATCAGTTGATGTATTGCTTAATTCTCTTGTTTGAATTATTTCTAAATTTTCACTTAGTAATTTTTCATCATATTCTTTATACACTTCTTGAATAATCTTCAGTGTTGATGGATATGGCAATTTATGACCCACTGGAAAATAATTGTTATTCATTGGAACACCTCTGATTAGTAAAGGCATGGGTAGTGCTAAAGCTAATCCATTTCCAGTTAATCCAGCAATTTTCATTCCTCTTCCAAGCCAACCTGTTTTTTCTTGGTAAGGTATTTTACCACCTGACTCCATTAAATTTTGACCATCAAAATGTGATCTACCTGTATAAGGAATATTTGTTGCATGAACTGCTGCACTTAAGTTTTCATCCCAAAGATTTTTAAATGTTTTTAATGCTGGATGTAAATCGAAATCTGATGTGAGTTTTAAAGTCCTATCAAGATTTATTTTACTTCTTAATTTTTCAAAATTTTTATCTCCTTTAACAGGAATTGCACATAAACCATCCATTCCACCGCGAAGCATTATGATAACTAAGTTTTTCTTTGTTCCAGCATTTGCATAAGTTGTTCCACCAAAACCAGCAAAATACAATGAAGTAAGGGCTGTAGTTTTTAAAAAATCTCTTCTAGTTATCTTCATGATCTTAGAAACTCCGGATGATTAAAAAGTAGAGTTTGTTTTTCAACAATTCTATTTTTTTGATTTAAATATTTCATTATCTTATCGGGATTATCAAAATTTTTTTCAACAATATTTTGGTAATATCGTTCATTATTATTTTGCATTTTTGAGAAAGAATGACTTAATTTAGCATAGACTAGTCTTCTTATTATTAGTTCAGGTGAAATCCAATCGTCAGAATGATCAGACCAACCATTAGGTTGTTTGGCTCTATAAGGATGATGACCAATGTTCCTCAAAAGTCTTTCTGGTGATCTTTGTTTTCTTGTAGGTTGTGTTCCTAGTTCGTAAGATTCCATTACTTCGGGCGATGGAGGCCATTGTAAATCCCCTAATTTTGCAACCTGAATAAACCAATTTTCAGGAGTTTGAAATTTTTTGTATTTATCATTGTAATCAAATGCAACTTTTATAGCTGCTTTATGAATTTCAGGAATAAATCCATCAGATTTTTTAAAGGCATCAATAATTGGTTGCTTCATTTCTTTTGTAGGTTCATCTGTAATTAAATATCTACAAAGTCTTTCAGCAACAAAATCTCTACAATTAGGATGGTTAACTAAATCTTTTATAACTACAGCTAACGATTTTTTTCCCGATTTATATTCTTTTCCTAGAACATTTTTTTTTCCTGGTTGATGATATTCAGAATTAAAATAGACAATACCTGTTTCTAATTTTGATTTACTCCATTTTTGCTGCCAACCAGTCATTATATATGCAAGTTGAATAACATCTTCTTGAGTGTATCCTGCTTTTGGTGAAACTGTATGAAGTTCTAAAAGTTCTCTTGCGTGGTTTTCATTAATTGTTGCTGGTCTTTTCTTTTTTCGTCTCCAATCCTGACTAGCAGAAACACTTTTAGGTCCAGCACTTTCGCTGTTATCTAAATGATGTATCATAGCCCATGAGGTAGTCACTTCATAAACCATTTTTTCAAACGTTTGATTTAAGTTTGGTCTAATAATTTCTCTATGATAAGGACCAGTTGAATAATTTGGTAAAAAGTCTTTTTCACTAATTGCAAAAAAATTTCCCCAAAACATCCAAAGTTTTGCAAGCACAGGATGTTGACTATTAATAGCCTCATTGTGCCTGATAGAAATTTCTAAAGACTCCCAAAATTTTTGACCTGTATTCCGCCTTAAAATATCTTTGTGAGTTTTATAAAGAGTCTTATTGTCTTTGTATTTTTTTCTTAATTTTTTTCTATCATTATAAACCCAATCTCTGTAATGTTTTCTTAATTCTTTTTCGGTATAAATTTTGCCTGGCCAAGATAATTCTG
Organism: uncultured Pelagibacteraceae bacterium; assembly: GCA_902536005.1. Taxonomy (GTDB): domain Bacteria; phylum Pseudomonadota; class Alphaproteobacteria; order Pelagibacterales; family Pelagibacteraceae; genus Pelagibacter. Next base: position 6,470 of record CACAVT010000006.1, on the reverse strand, counting down.
GAACATCATTGAGTTGATCAAGCGCCCATTTTAAAGGATCTGAAGGAATATCTTCGTTAGGTCCAATTCCATATGCAACTTTTCTAAAAAAGTTTTTCATGATTTATTTAATTTTATCAATATCGTGAATATTTGTTAAGGAATTATTAAATTCCTCAATATTCTCTCTTAAAGATAAACTAGAAATTGAATAAATCATTATCAATAACAAAACTAATGGTAGTGAGGTAATTACTGAAGCGTAGCTTTTGATCAATAATATATAAAAAATAATAAATAAAGCTGATCTAATCAGAACAGTTTTTCTAAAAACACTTATTATTGAAAGTGAGTGTTTTAATAAATTAAAAAAACTCATTTGGGATGGACCAAAATATCTTTTGCCTCTTGTGGATGGAATAGAAATTAAATCTTTTTCTATTTTTTTTAATGAACCAGAAAAACTATTCCAGGTAGCCTTTTCCTCAAGCAGTTTTTTCACGGTTGATTTTGATAAACAAGTAAAGTTACCATATTTAATTGATTGCCCTGTAAAAGCTAAAGTCAAAAATTTATGAAACTGATAACATAATTGAAAAAATAAACCTTCAGATCTCTTAACTCTTTCACCTATAATAGACTTTTCATTTGATTGTTCTGAAAGATGAATAAAATTTTTAATTTCTTCAGGTCTATCTTCTCCATCACCATCCATTGGGATAACAAAATCAAATTCTTTTTTTTCAAAAATATATTTTAATCCAGACGCAATGCATCTTGCATGACCTCTATTTTCTTTCATACTTATTATTTCAAAAGAGCTAATGTTTTCAATATTTTGATAAATATCTATTATCTGTTGTGACGATGCATCATTTATGACGACTAAAGATATCTCGTGATTTAAATCTTTTATTTCAGAATTAATATTTTCTACTAGTAACTTTAAAGACTCCCTGTCGTTATATATTGGAATTAAAATTGCGTACTTCATCTATCTTGATCCTACACAAATACTATCAAGACACATATAATCTTTCAATTGATCAAGCTTTACTCTTTCAACAACACCTTCCCAAACCGGTCTAGATTTTAAATGGTATGAAAGATTTCCAGCATTCCATTCATCTCCCAAAACTACATTTATTGTGGATTCAAATTGTTGATCCCAAGCATATTGAGTTTTTATTGCAATTTCTTTGCCTGGATAATCTGTTCTCTTATCGTCTTTGGAAATTGAAACATAGGCATAAAGCAAAGGTGATAAGAAGAAAAAGAAAATAAATCCAATTAAGAATGGTTTAAGTTTTTTAATATCTATATGTGCCTGGAACAAATAAACAAACAGTGTCCCAAAATACAAATAAAAAGGTGTCATCCACATAGTTCTAATTTTTGATCCAGTAACCAATGAGGTTAAAAACATTAAAAATATTGGCAAAATATTAATTGCAAATAAAAATAATAATTTTTTATCCTTAAAATTTAAATCTAATTTAATTTTTTTAACCAATAACAAACATAATATTAAAAATGGAAATATTATCCCCACTTGTTTCAATAAAAAGGTTGTTGGAAATTTAATATGATCAATAAAACTAGATTGTTCTAAGCCAGTTCTGGCTAATCCATATGTAATGGTAATGAATTCATTATTGTTTAACCAAATTAAATGTGGAACTAAAATTACTAAAAAAACTTCAATAGTAATTAGATATTTAAAGTCGAATTTTCTCTCTTTTTTAAAAAATATTAAATAAATAAATAGAAGATCAATAGAAACCAGCAAATAAAGAAATAGATATTTTGATAAAAACCCAAAAGCAGCAAATAGACCTACTAGAAAACAATCTAAAAACTTTATTTCTTTGCCACAATATATTTTCCAGGAATAATAAACTGTCAAAGACCAGAAAGGTAATTGACATACATTTACGTTAAATTCTGGTGTAGTGAAGTTATAAAAATAAATTGCTTCAATTAATAATACAGAAATTAAACCTAGTAATTTATTGTTAAATATTTCATTTGAAAATTTAAAAACAAAATAAAAAGAAATAATTACAAAGATTTGACTTAATAAATAATATACCCAATCTTGTGATCCAAAAATTTGATAAAAAACTTCTGGAACAAAAGCACTCATCGGTGGATGTTTATTAAAACCCCAATCTAAATTACTTCCCCAAGCTAAAGCTTCAATTGTATCAAGTGGTAAATTATGATTTGTGAGTGATGGAATCAAAGTCCAAAAAATTATATGAGCTGTAACAAAAATATAAAAAACATTATCAATATTTTTGTTATTAACGGTCATTTATAAATATTTATATCAATTAAGCTTGCTTGACACCCCTAATTTGCTGAATATACTCCGAGCGATTAAAATTAAGCTATGCCAAAGACTTCTAAAGCAAAGAAAAAAGTATCAAAACCAAAAACTAAAGTTGTAAGCAAACCTAAATCAACTGCAACTAAAGTTGCCTCTAAGGGACCTGTAAAAATTTCAAAAACTTATATTCCAAAAGATACTGAAAAATATATGTGCGAAAAACATAAAGTCTTTTTCAGAATGAGACTAACTGAATGGAAGAAGGAACTGATCAAAGCTAATAATGAAGCACTTTATAATGGTGGGATGGATGACAATAATATTTCTGCTGACATTGTTGACCAGGCTAACTCATATATTGATAGTAATGTAGAGATGAAAGCAATTAACAGACAAATTAAATTAATATCAGAAATTGATAAAGCTTTAAGAAGAATTAGAGAAGATACTTACGGATACTGTCTGGATACAGCAGAGCCAATTGGATTAAAAAGATTAATGGCAAGACCAGTTGCTAAATACACTATTGCAGCACAAGAGAAGCATGAAAAGGAAGAAAAAGTTCATGCAGATGATTAGAAATGAGAAAAAAATCCTCTAAACAGAGCTCAATATCTTTTCTTTTTGCTAAGAAATATATTTATTTTTACTATCCTTTCTTCTGGATTCTGTTGTTGTTATATTTATTTTTAAAATGAATAAAAAATTAATCTTAATTATAATTGTAATTGTTGCTATTGAGTTTTCGGGTTATGGAATTCTTAGTACTTTGTATAGATTGTTTGGGTAAATTTTATAATTTTGGGATTTTGGCTTCTTTATCCATAAAAGCATAACCTTTAACTACAGCTTCTCTGCCTGCTATATCTAAATACCACCTGGATAAATTTTGATAATTTTTTAAACCAATGTCATGCCATTCGTGTCTTGCCAACCAAGGCCAAGTTGCAATATCTGCAATTGTATAATCAGTACCTGCAAGAAACTTAGATTCTTTTAATCTGGCATCAAGTTCTCCATAAATTCTTTTGGTAATTTTAAAATATCTTTCCTCACCAAACTCACTTTTACCAGGATTATAGTGATGAAACTGATGATGTTGGCCAATCATTGGGCCTACTGTTCCCATTTGAGCCATCAACCATTGATTAATAACCATTCTATCTTTTTGATTATAAAGCTTTCCACTTTTATCTGCTAAGTACATTAATATTGCACCAGACTCGAAGACACTTTTATTTTTCTCATGATCGACGATCACGGGTATTTTTCCAAAAGGACTTATTTTTTTAAATTCTGGTTTGAATTGTTCATCTTTACCTAAATCAACTTTGGTTACTTTGTACTCATAACCAATTTCTTCAAGCATTATACTAATTTTCCATCCATTAGGAGTATTAGCAGAAAAAAGTTCTATCATTTTTTAATTCCAAGTCTTTCTTGTGCAGCTTTGGAAGTTGTTGTGAATTCAAATCTTAATTTCTCATCTGGTTTTGCATATTTAAAACAACCTCTTGCAGCTAACGCTCCTTCATGAAAACCTGAAAGTATTAATTTTAATTTACCTGGGTAAGAACAAATATCTCCTATAGCAAATATTCCATTAATATTTGTTTCAAAGTTTTCGGTATTAACCTCAATAGTTTTTTTATTTATATTTAATCCCCAATCTAAAATAGGGCCAAGTTGCATAATTAAACCAAAAAAACCTAATACATAATCACATTTAATCTCTTTAATTTCTCCTTCATCGTGCTTGATTTTTAAACTTTCAATATTTTTATCTCCACTAACAGAATCAATCTGGTATTTTGTAAATAAATTTAACTTTCCTTGATCATTCAGCTCTTTTACTTTTTGAACACTAGACTCTGCCCCGCTAAAACCATCTCTTCTGTGGATTAGATTTACTTTTGAGGTATTTGATAGCTCAACAGCCCAATCTAAAGCGGAGTCTCCTCCCCCAAAAATTGAAATGGTTTTATCTTTAAAAATAGATTTGTCTTTAATTGAGTAAAGTAAAGAATTTCCTTCAAATTTTTCACACTCTTTAACTGGAAATTTTCTAGGCTCAAAAGAACCAACACCACCAGCAATAACGATAGATGCAACATCAAATTCTTTTCCACCTGAAGTTTTTACATTCCATCGACTTTCGGTTTTTTTTATTTGTTCCACTCTTTCATTTAAATGAAATTTGACATTGAAAGGTTTAATCTGTTTTAAAAGATTATTAGTTAGCTCTTCCCCAGTGCATTCAGGTACAGCAGGGATGTCATAAATAGGTTTGTCAGGATAAAGTTCGATACATTGTCCTCCTGCTTTATCAAGATTATCTACTATCTCACAACTCAACCCTATAATTCCAAGTTGATGAGCACAAAATAAACCTGTTGGTCCTGCTCCAATAATTAATACATCTGTTTTATTCATTTAACCTTGCTTTGAAGGAATGTTTACTTCCAATCCATCCAACTCATCTGAGACAATTATTTGACAACTTAATCTGCTATTATTTTTTGGCTCAAAAGCCATATCAAGCATATCTTCTTCACCATCTTCTTTAGCTGGAAGTTTATCTAACCATTGTTCTTTGACATAAACATGGCAAGTAGCACACGCCATTCCTCCTCCACAATCAGCATCTATTCCTGGAATATCGTTTTGAATAGCACCTTCCATTACAGTTAATCCCTTTTGAACATCAGCTGTATGAGTTTTATTATCGTGTGTGTGATATGTAATTTTTACCATGCGTTATATATAGTTTCTTATCTAAATAGGACAAGTAAGTAAAATCATACTTGGTATTTTTTAAATATTCAGAGGTTCAGGTAGCTCTTTTTTTATGAAATAGCTTGTATCTTCTTTTTGTTTCATTAACGCAGGAATAATTTCTTTATAGGCGTCAATTAATCCATCATTTGGCTTAGGTAATTGATTTTTTATATGATGATGCAATTTATCCAAATTATATGATGGAACTGTTGGAAACATATGATGAGTTAAATGATATTCCATTTTCCAATATAAAAAACTTAGTATTGGATTTAAATACATCTCACGTGATGTAACTCTATGATCTTTAATGTTTCTTGCCAAACCTGCATGTTGAGTAAACGCAACAAGTTTGTGTAAAGTTTTTCCATAAAATTGTGGTAATACAAAATACAATAAAGGCATCCAAGAGGAAACGAGTATAGACCATGAAATAATTGATAACCAAATAGCAAAATAAATTCTTGAAATTAAAATTGCTTTTGCTTGTGCATTCTCCGGAATACTGTCTAGCATAACTTTTGTTTTAATTCCTATAGCATGTTGAATAATTTCAAAGGAAATATGCTTTTTAAAAAATACTAAATCTAAAAATGGAATTATATTTATAATTAATCTTTTTGGTGTTTCTTTTAAATCATTTCCATATTCAATTTCGTGATCAAAAGGGTTGTCTGTTGAATAAGTATTTCCATGATGAACAAAGTGAGTGTATCTCCATCTAGTTGGTTCAAAGTTAGCCATATAAGAAGAAATGTAATAAAAAAATTCGTTTAAAAATTTAGTTTGAAAAGCAGTTTTGTGACCTGTCTCATGCCATAATGGATTAGAAAAAGAATAAATATTTCCATAAACTAAAAACCAAAATACTGACCACCATGTGCCCCAAGTTTGATATGCAAGAACTCCGGTTATTAACAGTAGTCCAAAAAAAACTGAAACATGTTGAAGTCCTTTTATATCTGATTTCTTAGAAAGCTTTTTGAGAACTTCTTTATCAACTTGGCATTTGTGCCATTTTTCTAATTTAACATCCATAGGTAAAAATTATGTATAGTTATTATACATAATTTATTAAAGGCAAAAAAAAAGGGCAAGTACAAAATTGTACCTGCCCTTAATTTAAATTTTAGCTAAATTACTTAGCTCTTCTGCCCGCAGAACTAGTTGCAGCAGCCCAAATTACTAGACCGAATGCAATTTTGTTAATGAAGTCAGCTAAGTTATAAACGACGTTAAGTGAGTTAGCGTCTACACCACCAGTTAAGTAACCAAATACATAACCTAATGGGTAAATTGCCCAACCTACTGTAACAATCATTCTCATTGCACCAAAAGCAGTTACAAGAGCCTTGTTTCCACTTTTCGCTGCAGCTTTACC
>CACAVT010000005.1 GCA_902536005.1 uncultured Pelagibacteraceae bacterium | reverse complement strand
AATTAAAAGTAAAACTATCGTAATTATCTATTAACAAAACTTTCATCATCTTAAAGCATTAATTAAAGCTTTCGCTTTATTAACTGTTTCCTCATATTCATTTTTAGGTTTACTGTCTGCAACTATACCTGCACCTGCTTGCACATAAAATTTTTTATTTTTAGCAACCGCAGTTCTTAAGGCTATGCATGTATCAAATTCTCCATTTGCAGAGAAATATCCAATTCCTCCTGCATAAACTTTTCTTTTTGTTGTTTCTAATTCATCTATAATTTCCATAGCTCTAATTTTTGGAGCTCCAGAAACAGTACCTGCTGGAAAACCAGCTAAGAGCGATTTAAATTTTGAAAATTTTTTATTATATTCCCCAACTACATTTGAAACTATATGCATTACATGAGAATATCTCTCAATAATGAAGCTTTCTGTAACTTTTACCGAATTTATCTTTGAGACTTTACCAGCATCATTTCTACCCAAATCAAGTAACATCAAATGCTCTGAAAGTTCTTTTTTATCTTTAAGAAGGTCTTTTTCATAAAAAAGATCTTCTTTTTTAGTTTTACCACGTGGTCTAGTACCTGCAATTGGTCTTACAGTAATTTTATTATCCCTAAGTCTCACAAGTATTTCAGGACTTGCACCAATTATTTGAAAATCCTCAAAATTGAAGAAAAACATAAAAGGAGAAGGGTTTGTTACTCTTAGTTTTTTATAAATATCTAGTGGTTTCTTTGTTAATTTTGCCTCAAATCTTTGGCTTAAAACAACCTGAAAAATATCTCCTAATTTAATAAATTTTTTTGCCTTACTAACCATTGATAAAAATTTATTTTTTGAAGTGTTAGATTTCACTTTTATATTTTTTGATTTTTGAATTATTTTTTTATCAATATTTTTAATTGATGACTGAATGAGTAATTTAAACAAATCAGATTTAATTTCTTTATATTTATTTTTATAGTTTTTAATTTTTTCATCTTTAAAAATATTAGATATGTAAAAAATTTCTTTTTTTAGATTATCATGAATGACTAAAGTTCTTGGACGAAGAAGCCTTACATCTGGCAATTTAAGATCGTTTTTACAATTATTTGGAATTTTTTCTATGTATCTAATTGAGTCATAAGAAAAATACCCAGAGATTAATGAGCAAATATTAGGTAAATTTTTGGGAGTTTCAAACTTGAAATCTTCAATAATTTTTTCAATTAATTTATCTGGTTTATCTTTTAATTTTCTTTTTTTATTTTTTTGAATTAGATAAGAATTATTATTATTAAACTCCCAAATTTTATCAGGATTTTTACCAAATATTGTATATCTACCTTTGATTTTACCTTTTTCTACAGACTCAAATATAAAACTGTTTTTTTCCTCTAAGAAATTATCGATTAGGTTTAATACTTCATCATCATTTTTTACTTTCTTTTTAGTAAAGATGATTTGATTTTTTTTGCTTCTATGTCGAAACTTAAAATCTTTGAAGCTTCGATTAATAATCATTTGAAATAATTTTTAACTCTATCAATAGTTTTTTGATTTAATTGAACTTGATATTTATAATTAAGTAATTGATCATACGATTGTAAAATACTTTTTCTATTATTTGTATTTTGGCTATTTGCAAATTTAAGATATTTTTCATCAGTTTTATTAAATGAATTTTTATTTGTTCCAGTAATTTTTACTAAATAAATTTTATCTTCTTTATTTACTAGAGCAAAAGAATTTATAGGTAGAGCATAAAGCATTTTTACTGAATTAATATTGATGAGTTTGTCATCTTCTATGGAATTAATTGAAGAATATTCCTTATTTGATCCTGCTAATTCCTCAAATTTTGAATTATCAAATTTCTTATTTTGAATTTCTTCTATAATTTCTCTATTGTAATCAAATTTACCTTTTTGATATATTAACTCAACTATTTCTCCTTTAATGATTTCATCATTTAAATCTGGAGCTCGATCATATTGATTATCAATATTATAAAGTAAAAAGTTATCACCACTTTCTATCAAGTCTAATTTAGATTCTTTCTTAGAATAAATTAGATCTTCATTAATCTGTTTACTAGAGCTAGGTGCAAACTCATTTACTTCAATAATGTCAACATTTATATCTTCTAATATAGTGTCAAATGTACTTCCTTGAGAAATTTTGTTTTCAATTGAGTCTATTTCATCAAAAAACTCTTGATTGAATTCTTCAATTCCAATTATATTTTTTGGATTTAAAATCACATATTTAAAATCTATATATTCTCTTTTTAATTGATCTTTGTTTTCATCAATAAATACTTCAATTTCATTTGATGTGTAATTATCTTTTGTTTTATATAGATTTTCCATATCAAAGTACTCGATGTCTATGGATTTATTATTTTCTTCAAACTTTTTTTCTATCATAAAATTTGGTGTTATTGTTCCAGCACCAATAAAATCAAATAAGTGTTTCTGTAATTCTCTATTTTTTAATTGCAATTCAAACATCGTAGCTGACAAGTTGTTGGAGAGTAAAAATTTTTCATATTTAATTCTTTGAAAAGTACCATTTTCATCTTGGAAATTTTTATTTTCTTTTATGTTTTTTAGTATAGTTCTTTCGTTTATTGATAGATCAAAGTCTTTAATTTCTAAATCAATCAATGTAGTTGAAATTAATCCTGATAATAATTCTTCAATAATATTGTTCTCTAAATTATCTCGAATAGCTTCTTGTGAAATTCCACTTTGATTCACATAGTCAATAAAATCTTGGGTTGTTACATTTGTTTTATTTATTTTTGCAATATTGTTTTGATTGTTTGTACTAAACCCACCACCAAAACCACCAAATCCAAAAGCGATGATGATTATGACAATTAAAAACAATCCACCAAGTTGTTTCCAGCCTAAATTTTTTAATTTTTCAATCATAGCGTTATAAATTTATTGATCTGCAAAAAACAAATCTATAGATTAAAAAATCAATTATGACAAATAAATATATGTATTTTGTAGCTAATTGGAAAATGTTTGGTGATTTAAGAACTCTAAATTCACTTGATAAAGTAAAAAAGTTTTCAAAAAATAATAAAAAAAATAAGATAAAAATAGTTTATTGCCCACCAAATACATTAATTCGTCCATTGTCGAGAAGACTTAAAAAAACAAAAATTGAGGTTGGTGCCCAAAACTGTCATCACAGCTATGATTACGGTGCGCACACTGGCCAAGTAAATTCTACCATGCTTAAAAATGTTGGAGCAAAGTTTGTTATTTTGGGACACTCAGAAAATAGGCAGTTAGGAGAAACAGACAATCTAATTAATTTAAAAATTAAAAGTGCAATTAAATCAGGCTTGAAAATTATATTTTGTATTGGCGAAACTTTGAAAGAAAGAAGACAAAAAAAAACTAATCAAATTTTAAAAAAACAAATTGAAAAAGGGTTAAAATCGATAAAGAATAAATCTAAAATTATTATTGCCTATGAGCCTGTATGGTCTATCGGAACAGGTGTAATTCCAAAAGAAGCTGATTTAAATAAAACTATTTCATTTATTAAAAGTAAATTTATAAAAAAATATCCTAAAATTTTATATGGTGGATCTGTCAATGCTAATAACGTAAGTATATTAAAAAAAATTCCCAACATTGACGGTTTTTTGATTGGAGGGTCATCGCAAAACCCAAAAAAATTTATTGATATAATTAAAAAAACCATTAATTAGACCCACATGGAAACTTTATTATTAGTAATCAACATCATACTTGCAGTTATTTTAGTTCTTTTGGTTTTATTGCAAAAATCAGAAGGAGGTGCTCTTGGTATTGGGGTTTCCCAAGAAAATTTTATGCTCTCTAGATCAGCAGGCAGCTTTATGACAAAAGCCACTGCAATCGTAGCAACACTTTTTATTATTTGCAGTCTAGCTCTAACAATAATTTCTAGAGCAGAACTTACTCCTACCGGGTCGGTATTGGATACAGTTGAGGAAAAAACTGAAGACACTCCATCAATTCCAGAAAATAATTAATTAATCCTTTTCAATTCATTTTTTATTCGCTATAAGATACTTCCATGGCGCGATATATATTTGTCACTGGCGGCGTGGTTTCCTCTCTTGGTAAAGGTCTCTCTTCCGCATCACTTGCTTATTTATTACAATCAAGAGGTTATAAAGTAAGATTAAGAAAATTAGATCCTTATCTTAATGTTGATCCAGGAACAATGAGTCCGTTTCAACATGGAGAAGTTTTTGTAACAGACGATGGTGCTGAAACAGATTTAGATTTAGGTCACTATGAAAGATTTTCTGGCGTTACTGCAAAGAAAACTGATAACATCACAACTGGAAAAATTTATAGCGATGTTCTTAGAAAAGAAAGAAAAGGTCAGTATTTAGGTAAGACAGTTCAAGTTATTCCTCATATCACAGATAGAATTAAAGAATTTATAAAACACGATACACATAAAGAAGATTTTGTCATTTGTGAAATAGGAGGAATAGTAGGTGATATAGAAAGTTTACCATTTGTAGAAGCGATAAGACAATTTTCCAACGATATTGGTAAAAAAAATGCATTATTTATTCATTTAACTTTAGTTCCTTATTTAAAAGCATCAGATGAAATAAAAACAAAACCAACTCAACACTCGGTTAAAGAATTAAGAAGCATCGGTATTCAACCTGATATTATTATTTGTAGATCAGAAAGACCTATTCCTTTAGACCATAGAAAAAAAATATCTTTGTTTTGTAATGTTGATATAAAAAATGTAATTGAAACTGTTGATGTTAAAACTATTTATGAGGCACCGATTAGTTTTGCAAAAGAAAAATTAGATGTTCAAGTTTTAAATTATTTCAAATTAAAATCTAAAAAATCTAATAATTTAACACCTTGGAAGAAAATAACTAAAATCACTCTTAATACTAAAAGACATGTTAACATCGCAATTATTGGTAAATACGTTGAATTAAAAGATGCTTATAAATCTTTAGATGAAGCACTTACTCATGGAGGAATATCCAATAATCTTAAAGTTAATTTGGTTAGAATAGATTCTGAAAAATTAAAAGTTTCAGAAATAAAAAATAAACTTAAAAATGTTTCAGGAATTCTAATTCCAGGTGGTTTTGGTAAAAGAGGAACTGAGGGCAAAATTGAATCGATAAAGTATGCAAGAATAAATAAAATTCCATTTCTTGGAATTTGTTATGGAATGCAAATGGCAATAATTGAATTTGCTAGAAATCAATTAAAAATTAAAAAAGCAACGTCTTCAGAATTTGATAAAGGTGGAGTGCATATTATTGGCTTGATGCATGAATGGGAGAAAAGTGGAAGAAAAGTTAAAGGAACAGATAAAGACTTAGGAGGCACCATGAGACTTGGTTCTTATGATGCAATTTTAAAAGATAAATCTAAAATTAGAGATATTTATAAATCTAGATTAATTAAAGAAAGACATAGACATAGATACGAAGTGGATATTTCATATAAAGAAAAGTTTGAGAAGAAAGGATTAATACTCTCAGGTTTATCTCCAGATCATAAGCTACCAGAGATAATTGAACTAAAAAATCATCCTTGGTTTATAGGAGTTCAGTTCCATCCTGAATTTAAATCTAGACCTTTGAACCCACATCCTTTATTCTCTTCTTTTATCAAAGCAGCAAAAAATCATAGATGAGTGCGATCAAAGTAAATTGTGAAAATATAGAAATTTCAAACAAAAATAAGATTTGTATTATTGCAGGTCCATGTCAGTTAGAGACAGAACAACATGCACTAGATATGGCTGGAAAAATTAAGGAAATTACTTCGAAATTTGGCCTTGGATTTATTTACAAAACTTCATTTGATAAAGCGAACAGAACAAGTTTAAAAGGTAAAAGGGGAGCAGGATTAGATGCATCACTTCCCGTATTTGATAAAATTAAAAAGGAATTGAATGTCCCTATTTTAACAGACATTCATAATGCTGAACAATGTGAAATTGTTTCAAAACATGTTGATGTTTTACAAATCCCAGCTTTTTTATGTAGACAAACAGACTTATTAATTGCTGCAGCTAAAACAAATAAAATTATTAATGTAAAAAAAGGTCAGTTCTTAGCACCGTGGGACATGGTGAACGTAACTAAAAAAATTTCAGACTCAGGAAATAAAAATATCCTAGTCACAGAAAGAGGCGCAAGTTTTGGATATAACACTTTAGTCTCTGACATGAGATCATTACCTATTATGGCAAAGAATGGTTATCCAGTAATTTTCGATGCAACTCATTCTGTTCAACAACCGGGTGGCCAAGGAGAATCCTCTGGTGGTCAAAGAGAATTTGTTGAATATTTAGCAAGAGCTGCAGTTGCAGTTGGAGTTGCAGGTGTATTTATTGAAACGCATCAAGATCCTGATAATGCTCCATCAGATGGACCAAACATGGTACCATTGAATAAATTAGAGAATCTATTAAAACAATTACACGATATAGATAATCTAATAAAAAAATAGTGAGCAAAATTTTAAAAGTAAAAGCACGTCAAGTTTTTGACAGTAGAGGAAATCCAACAGTAGAGGCAGAGGTTTATATTAAAAATAATAGCGCATCCGCAATTTGTCCTTCAGGTGCCTCCACAGGAACTTTTGAAGCTTTTGAAAAAAGAGATAAAAATAATAAACGGTATTTAGGAAAAAGTGTTTTAAATGCAGTTAACTTAGTTAACAAAAAAATTTCAAAAAAATTAAAAGGACAAAATATCCATAATCAAGAAAGAATTGATACTTTGTTAATTAACTTAGATGGTACAAGACAAAAAACTAACTTAGGAGCTAATGCGATGCTAGCGGTTTCTATGGCTGTTAAAAAACTGTCTGCAAAAACAAAAAAATTACCTTTGTATAAAACTTTCTCTCAAAAAAATAACTTTCAGTTACCTTATCCATTAATGAATATTATTAATGGTGGAGCGCATGCAAATAATGGTCTTAGAATTCAAGAGTTTATGATCAGACCTGATCGAGCAAAAAGTTTTTCTGAGGCGATGCGGATTTGTTTTGTCGTTATTAAAAACTTAAGTAAATTAATTAAAGATAAAGATTTATCAACTTCAGTAGGTGATGAGGGTGGTTTTGCACCCATGATCAGTAGTAATAATCAAGCTTTAGATTTAATTGTGAGTGCAATTAAAAAATCAGGATTTATTAATGGTAAAGATGTTTCTATTTGTCTAGATGTAGCTGCTAATGAATTATATAAAAAAAACAAATACTCTATTCATTCAAAAAGTTATATTTCAGTAGATAAATCAATTAAAGAATATCAAAAAATTATTAAAAAATATAAAATTAAGTCCATTGAAGATCCATTTGCTGAAAATGATTGGTTGGCATGGAATAAATTAATGAAATCAATAAAAAAAGTTCAGATTGTTGGAGATGATTTGTATGTAACAAATCTTGAAAGATTAAAGAAAGGTTTCTTAAATATTTCCTCTAATTCTATCTTAATAAAACTAAATCAAATTGGTACCGTTTCAGAAACCTTAGATGTAATTAAATTTGCTCAAGCCATTGGATATAAAACAATCATATCTCACCGATCAGGTGATAGTGAGGATACGTTTATTGCTGATTTAGCAGTGGGTACTAATTCAAATCAAATAAAAACAGGATCTTTAGCTAGATCTGAAAGGGTTGCAAAATATAATCAATTAATCCGTATTGAAGAAGAACTTGGAAAAAAAGCGAGGATGAATAAGATCAATTAATGCTTCGATTAATAAAAAGAAATTATTTTTTATTAATATCAGTTTTTCTTATTTTTTATTTTAGTTTTAACTTAGTATCTGGAGAAAGAGGTCTTTTTTCGTATATAGAAAAAAAGGAACTTTTGTCTAACTTGAAAAAAGAAGAATTAACCCTAACTAGTAAAATAGAAGATATGGATCATAAAAATTCACTTTTAAGCACTAATTTAGATCTTGATTATATTGAGACTTTAATTAGAGAACGATTTTTGTTTGGTAAAAAAAATGAGACTATTTATATAATTAAAAAAGATGAAAAGTAGACATCCAGAAAAAGAAAACAAACCGGTTAATCCAATTAAAAAAAAACCTGAATGGATTAGATCTAAACTTACAAACAGTAAGGAATTCTTTTTAACCAAAACAATTGTAAATAATAACAATCTTGTAACTGTTTGTCAGGAAGCAAATTGCCCAAATATAACTGAATGTTGGAGTAAGCGACATGCAACTTTTATGATTATGGGAGATACCTGTACAAGAGCTTGTGCTTTTTGTGATGTTAAAACTGGTGTACCAGGAAAATTAGATCAACTTGAACCTGTTAAAATTGCAGAAGCGGTTAAAAAATTAAATTTAAAACATGTCGTAATTACTTCAGTGGACAGAGATGATTTAGATGATGGTGGATCAGAACATTTTTTCGATGTAATTAATCAAACCAGAAAATCGAACCCAAATACTTCTATTGAAGTTCTCACACCTGATTTTTTAAGAAAAGGAGATGCATTTAAAAAAGTTTTAGAAGCTAACCCAGATGTTTTTAATCATAATATTGAAACTGTACCTAGTCTTTATTTAAAAGTTCGACCTGGATCTAGATATTTTGCATCTTTAGAACTTTTAAAAAATGCAAAGAAAGTTAACAAAAATATTTTTACTAAATCAGGAATAATGGTTGGCTTAGGAGAAACTAGGGATGAAATTTTACAAGTCATGGATGACTTAAGAGCCGCAGATGTTGATTTCATAACGATTGGTCAATACTTGCAACCATCTACAAAACATTATCCATTAGATAGATATTACACACCAAAGGAATTTGAGGATTTAGGAACAATAGCAAAAGCTAAAGGATTTTTGTTAGTGTCTTCATCCCCTTTAACTAGATCTTCATATCACGCTGATGAAGATTTTGCGAAACTTCAACAAAACCGATTAAAAAATAATTAATGCCAAAAGCATCAGTTAAGCGATTAATTGATAACAGAAAAGATAAGCTAATTGAGTTTGTTTTAGATATTGAAAAATACCCAGAATTTATTCCTTTTTGCGATAATTCTAAAGTTTATGAGAGAAGTGATAACGGCGATACAATAAATATAATAGCGGATCTTACAATAGGTAAGGGGCCGTTTAAGGATACATTTAAAAGTGACGTTAAATTAAATAAAAAAACTGATCATATTCATGTTGTTAATTTAGGTGGACCTTTAAATCATTTAGAAAACAATTGGAAATTTATTGAGATAGGAAATGATATAGGCGGTTATAAGACAGAAGTCTTATTTGATATTGATTTTGAAATCGAAAACAAGTTTTTAAATATTTTAATGACTAAATCTTTTCAATTTGGTTTAGAGAAGATAGCAGACGCGTTTCAAAAAAGAGCTGAAAGTATTAAATAATTTTACTGATTATCATAATTAAGGTACGAATTGTTAATTTTTGAATTGAATTACGATCTTTTGATTTAAATTTATTTTCTTTAATAAGCAGAGCTTTACCTTTTTTTACACCAATATAAACAAGACCAACTGGTTTTTCTTTTGACCCACCTCCTGGTCCAGCAATTCCTGTTATGGACACGTTGATTTTACTTTTTGAAATTTTAGATAAATTTTGAACCATAGCCTTACAACACTCATGGCTTACCGCACCATATTTTCTAATAATATTTTTATTAACTTTTAATATTTTTATTTTAGCTTGATTAGAATAAGTGGTTAGACCCATTTGAAAGTATTTTGAGGAATTGGCTAATTTAGTCAAATTATGAGCCAGTAATCCACCTGTACAAGACTCAGCTACGGATATAGTTAATTTTTTTTTAATTAATTTTTTGTGAAGTAATTGGATACTCATTAGAATTTTAAACTTATTAAATATATTAATATCATTGAATATAAACCTGCCATTATATCATCCATAATTATTCCAAAATAGTTCTTATGGTTTTTATCAAAATAACTTACTGGAAAAGGTTTTAGGATGTCAAAAAATCTAAAAAAAACAAAAGATAAAATATAATAAATTTCAATTGAAACACTTATTTGATTAGTTTGATTTAAATACAATAACAAAATTAAAGGCATGGATTGTCCTAAAACTTCATCGATTACTATTTGTCTTGGATCTTTATTTTTAAATTCAGATTCTGAGTCTTTTACGGCATAAAATGAATAAAAGAATAAAAGTATAAAAAAAATAATTGAAAATTTAAGATCTGTGTAACCTAAAATTTCATAAGCAATATAAATAAAAACAGCTGTTACCCCAGAAGTTATAGTTCCAGGAATTTTGGTTAAATATCCATAACCAAAGAAAGTGGACAGCAAAACATTTATTTTTTTCATTGTGTAATTGAGCAAATAACTTCACAAGCTATTGCTTTTTCCTTTCCAATTAATCCAAGTTTTTCCACTGTTTTACCTTTTAGGTTAATTAATTCTTTATCAATATTTAATAAATTAGATAGAGATTTGATTATTTTATCACGATATATTGAAACTTTTGGTTGCTCACATATTAAATTTATATCTAAATTATTAATATAAAAATCATTATTATTTAATATCTGAACGATAGGCTTAAGCATTTTAGGGGATCTAATATTTTTATATTTTTTTTGATTATCCGGAAAAAAAGTACCAATATCTTTTTTTCTCATTGCCCCAAGAAGTGAGTCGATTATTGAATGAATAATTACATCTCCATCAGAATGTCCTTTAAGTCCTGAGTGGTGAGGGATTTTTATTCCACCTAAAAAAAGTTTTTTACCTTTTATTAATCTATGAATGTCAAAACCAATACCAAAATAAGTTTTTTTAGTTTCGATATCTTCTTTAAATGTAATTTTATTATTTAAATTTTCTCCTTTAATAAACTTAATTTTAAGATTGTTTTCAATAAATAATGTTGCTTCATCGGTAATTTTATTTTTTTGTTTATTTGAAAGACTATATAAATCTTTGAATTTAAAAGCTTGAGGGGTTTGAGTTAAAATTGAATTATTTCGATTTAAGTTAAAAAGTTGGTTTTTTACTTTGTATTTAATGGTGTCTTTTGAATGTATGGAAGGTATTACTGCTTTATTGTTTTTAAGTGATTTAAGCAGGGCCTTTAGAAGCTTGATAGTGAAGTTTGGTCTAGCAGCATCGTGAATTAGAACATTGTTAGGTCTAAATTTTTTTATATATTTTAACGCTATTAAAGAAGAATCAGATCTTTCTTTACCACCTTTTATAATGGATACATTTTTAGGAAATTTTTCTTTAATACTTCTTTTATTATTTACGACCAATATAATTTTTTTAAACAGCTTTGATTTCATTGCTTTTTCTAAAGAATGTTTAAAAAGAGCCTTGTTTTTATAAATATTAAATTGCTTTGGTTTTTTGGAATTAAATCTTTTGCTTTGTCCTGATGCTAGTATTATAAAATAATTATTCATTTATATGGTAGTTTTTATATTCAAATGTACGAATTTATTAAAAAAAATATATATCTAATAATATTATTTATTATCACATTATCGATAGGTTTTTTAACCTTTTTAACTTTTATTGATAAGGGATTTATTGAATTATCAGATCAAAATTTACAAATATTATTAGTTCTAAATATTGTTCTTTTAGCAGCACTTTTTGTTTTTATTTTTATTGAAATTAAGAGTGCAATTAAAAATGATATTGATCAAGATGGTTTAAAATCAAATAAAAAATATATTACATACTTTGGTTTATTTACTTTAATTCCATCAGTTTTAATTTCAATATTTTCACTTTTTTTATTTTCTTTTGCGTTAGAGAAGTATTTTGACAAAAAAGTTACCACCGTAGTTAACAACTCTTATGAGTTAGCAAGAAATTATGTTGAAGAAATTAGAAATAAAATTCAATCTGATATTGTTTTGATAGCTTTTGATACTAATAAAAGTAAAAAATTTTTAAATGATAATCAAAATGAATATAAGAGATTTTTAAATACACAAAAATTGATAAGGGATGTTGATGAGGTACATATAATTGATATTAATAAAAAACTTTTATTTTCAACCTTAAATGATGATCAACCATATATCCCTCCAGTTGATAAAGCTTTAAATTTAGTTTTGGATGATGATCGTCCTTTAAAAATAATTAATGCACCAGAGAACATTTCTGCTGCAATAATGAGACTGCAAAATTTTGAAGATAGATTTTTATATGTAGTTAAATATTTAGATAAAGATATTTCAAGATATTTGACAGAGTCTGAAGAAGCTATTAATTTTTACTATACGGTTGAGGAAAAAAGTACTGGAATTAAAATCTCATTTGCTATTATTTATATTATAGTTGTTAGTGTTTTATTATTTGTCTCTATATCTATTGCGATCAGATTTTCATCTAGATTTTTTAGGTCTATCAATAATTTAATTCTTGCATCAACTTCTATTGGACAAGGAAATTTCAATGCAAAAGTCCCTGAAGTGAAGACAGATAAAGATTTAGAAATCTTAAATAAAAATTTCAATTTGATGATAGATAGACTGAAAAATCAGCAAGAAAAGTTGATTATTAATGAAAGACATGAGGCTTGGGGAAGTTTAGCAAGAAAACTTGCTCATGAAATTAAAAATCCACTTACACCAATTCAATTAACGATAGATAGATTAAAAAATAAATATTCTAAACAATTAAATGAAAATGAAACTGAAAATTTTAAAGAAAATTTAAAAATTATAAACAACCAAATAAAACAAATTGAAAAATTGGTTAACGAATTTTCTGACTTTGCAAGAATGCCTAAACCAATATTTAGAGTAAATAATTTAATAGATATAATTCATGAAAATATAAATTTGCTAAAAGAATTAGACAATTCTATTGATATTACTTTTAAAAAAGATTCTAATAAAATTATGTTGGAGAGTGATAAAGAACAAATTGGTAGAGTATTTTTAAATTTGATTAAAAATTCTATAGAAAGTATCAATCAAAAAGCTCAAAACAACAACAATTTCGGCAAAAAAATTGCTATTGAACTTACTGAAGATAATAGCCACATTAAAGTAACTATAGAAGATAATGGTGTTGGTTTTAGTGAATTAAAAAATAATATTAAAGATATACTTAATCCGTATTTCACTACCAAGAAAAATGGAACTGGTTTAGGATTATCAATTGTTAACAAAATAATTAATGATCACAATGGAAAAATAGATTTTATTCCAATTAAAAATGGTGCAAAAATTAATATTACTTTTTTAAAACAATAATGAGTGAAGAAATTTTAATTGTAGATGATAATGCTGATATCAGAAATATAATTAATGAATTAATTATAGATGCTGGTTATAAAACTAGATTAGCTGCAAATTATAATCAAGCACTTGCTGAAATAGATAAAAAATTACCTGATGTGGCAATTCTTGATGTTAAACTTGATAAGGGAGATAATGATGGTATTGAACTTCTGTCACATATTAAATCTAAAAATAAAGATACACCTGTTATAATTATTTCTGGACATGCAAACATTGAAATGGCTGTGAAATCTTTGCAGAATGGAGCATTTGAATTTATAGAAAAACCTTTTGATCAGGAAAGATTACTCAATTTTGTTAAAAGAGCAGTTGAAAACTTTAATTTAAAAAAACAAAATAGAGAGTACGAAAATAGATTATTTTCATCTTATGAATTAATAGGAAATAGCAAAAATATAGTAAATATAATTGATCAAATTAAAAAAATTTCACTAACTGAAAGTAGAGTTTTTATAAGTGGTCCTTCAGGTTCAGGAAAAGAATTAATTTCTAGAAAAATCCACAAAGCATCTGCTAGAAGTAAAAATCCATTTATTGTCCTAAATGGTGCTTTACTAGATTTCAACAAGTATGAATTAGAATTATTTGGGGAAGAAAAAGAAAACGGCTCTATCTCATATGGTGCGCTTGAAAAAGCAAACAAAGGAACACTCTTAATTGATCAAGTTTCAGAAATACCATTAGATATACAATCTAAAATATTAAGAGTTTTAACTGATCAAAAATTTAAAAGAGTTAACGGAAGTAATGACGTAAGTGTGGATGTAAGATTAATTTGTTCATCAAGTAAAGATTTAAAAAAAGAAATAGAAATTGGTAATTTTAGAGAAGATTTATTTCATAGAATAAATGTTTTTGAAATAAATATTGAACCATTAAATCAAAGAATTTCAGACATACCTTTGTTAATTAAATATTTTTCAAAAAAAATATCTGAAAATTATCAAATTAAAGAATTAGATATAGATGAAAATAACAGCTATATACTTAATCACAATTGGCACGGTAATGTTAGAGAGCTAAGAAATTTAATTGAGAGAATAGCAATATTACAACCTGACACAAAGGATAAGATATCAAATATTATAAAAGAGTCTTTGAAAAATACAAATTTTGACGATCAATTGGCTGAAAATAGCCTTTCTGTGCCATTAAAAGAAGCTAGAGAAAAATTTGAAAAGGAGTATTTAACTATTCAGCTGAAAAAGTTTAATGGAAATATTTCAAAAACAGCAAACTTTGTTGGCATGGAAAGAAGTGCATTACATAGAAAATTAAAAGGTTTGGGCATCAAAGAATTTAATTAGATGAATATAATCATTTGCGGAGCTGGAAGAGTAGGGTTCACTATAGCTAAACAGCTAAGTGAACAAGGTCATTCCATAACTGTTATTGACCCTTCAAGTGAAGACATTCAAAAAATTGATGATGCTTTGGACGTAAAAGCTATAGTAGGAAAAGGCACCTATCCCTCAATATTAGAAAAAGCTAACGCAGCAGAGACTGACATGATTATAGCAGTCACTAGAAACGATGAAATTAACATGCTTATTTGTCAAATAGCTTTTTCAATTTTTAAAATTCCAAAAAAAATAGCTAGAATAAGATCTCAAGATTATCTAAACCCCAAATTTACAAGAGTTTATAATAAAGAAAATTTACCAATAGATGTCATCATTTCTCCTGAAATTGAAATTGCAAAATCAATTCAAAGAAAACTCGAAGCACCAGGAGCGCTAGATAGTGTTCCATTTGCTGATAATAAAATTAGATTATTAGAGATTTTGATTAATGAAAATTGTAAATTAATTAATATCAAACTTAACGATTTAACTAAAAAACATCCTAATTTAGATGCAAACATTATTGGAATAATAAGAGATGAAAAATTTTTAATTCCAAAGAAAAATGATGATGTAAGAAAAAATGATAAAATTTATGTTATAATAAATTCATCACAAATGTCAGACACTTTAGAAGCTTTTGGACATGACGAAAAAGTATCTAAAAACATTTTAATTGTAGGTGGTGGTAACATAGGTTTTAATTTGGCAAAAAACATCGAAGAAAATTTGGATGCTGCAAGGGTTAAAATTATTGAAAAAAATAAAGAAAGAGCTGAATTTCTTGCTAGTGAATTAAATAATACAATTGTTATTAATGGAGATGCTTTAGATGAGGAAGTTCTTGTGGAGGCTAATTTGCAAGAAGCAGAAACAGTACTTGCTTTAACAAATGATGATGAGGATAATTTGATGGTAAGTGTTCTTGTTGAAAAATTTGCAAAAGACGAAAAGGATATCGATGATAAAAGAACAATGGCTTTAATTAATAAGCCAAATTATTCTTTGTTACAAAACTCTTTAAAAATTGATGATCTTATAGATCCTCGAATGAATACTGTATCAAGTATCTTAAAACATATTCATAAAGGTACAATTGAAACAGCTTATACAATTATGAATGGTGAATATGAAGTAATTGAAGCTGAAATTATAGAAACATCAGAACTTATCAATAAAGAATTAAAAAATTCAAATTTACCAGATGAGATAAGAATTGGTGCAGTTTTAAGAGAAAATAAAGTTATAATACCTCGATCAAATTTTATTTTTCAAAAAGAGGATAAAGTTGTTTTTTTAGCAAAGAAAGACTCAATTTCAGTGGTAGAAAATATATTTAGAATTAGTTCTATTTAATTAAATGTCATTTTTTAGAGTAAAGTATATAAGTTTCTTTTTTATATTAATATCTATTTTTTCTTTTTTTAACATTATTTATTCATATTATTTTAATTTATATCTAAACCTAAATACATATTATTTTAGCTTAGTAATTTCTGCAGTTCTTGGAATAATTTTTTATAAAATTAAAACTGATGCCAAAAAACCCACAATATTTGAAAAAATATTAACCGTTTTATTGGGATATGTTTTAATGCCATTGATCTTATCGATACCTTTTTATTTAAGTATTTATAACTTATCTTTTTTAAATTCTTTATTTGAAGCTGTCTCAGGATTTACTTCAACAGGTTTTACTATCTTTGAAAATATAAAACATATTGATCAAGGGCTAATTTTATGGAGATCATCTATACAGTGGATTGGAGGTTTATATTTTTTATATTCTATAATTTTTTTAATTGATATTTATGATGAAAGTTTAAAAAAATCTTTAACTAATTTTTTATCTTTTAATTCTTCTGAAATTTTAAAACAATCAATTAAAATTCTTCTACTATATTCAGGATTAACTGTATCAATTTTTATTATTTTAAATATTTTTGGAATTAGATCATTTAATTCACTAAATTTAGCAATGACAATAATTTCATCAGGTGGATTTCTGCCTTCAAATGATCTTTCGTCAATTTTAATAAATGATTTTCAAATAATTATATTTTCTCTTTTAATGCTAATTTCCTTTTTTAGTATTTTTTTTATTTATAATTTAATTTTTTTAAGAAATAAAAATTTAAATTTTTTTTATGAAGACATACATTTATTTTTATATTTTATTGTAGTTATAAGTATATTTTTTGTTTTCTTTAGCTATGATACTAATTTCACATATAGTTTTTTATCTTTAGTTAGTAGTATTTCAAATATGGGTATCTCACTTGAAGTTGATCAGGCTAACTTAAATTTTGTATATATCTTACTTGTAATTATCGGTGGATCTTTTTTTTCTACGAGCTCAGGTTTAAGGTTTTTAAAAATATATTCTTTAACTAAATATTCTGTTAATCAAATTCTTTCTTTTAGCAGGCCAAAAAATGTATTTATGAATAAATTGGTTTTTTCTAAAATTAATTTTGATACTAAAGACATAAATAAATATTTTTTAACAATATTAATTTTTGTTATTTCACTTTTTTCTTTAACCATCATATTGTCTTTGTCGAATATTCAATTTGAATATTCATTCAAATTAGCTATATTGACATTGATGAACACGGTTAATTCATCTGCTTATGGTCTATCGGACTTTGATTTTCAAAATTTGCACTTTTTAACCAAATATTTTCTAATATTTTTTATGATTATCGGAAGAGTTGAACTGTTATCTTTATTACTGATTGCTAAAAAATTTCTTTTTAAAAACTAATTTAGTATTATATATATCAGTAAATTTTGCGCCCTTAGCTCAGCTGGATAGAGCATCGGTTTTCTAAACCGAGGGTCGGAGGTTCGAATCCTCCAGGGCGCGCCATTTCGTCATTTTTTATTGCTATTATTAAAATATTTGTACTTGACTAGAATTCATCTAAAGAAGGTTTTACTAAATATTTTTTCTTGAAGAGTATTTTCTTACATGCTTAAATTAAGAATATTCAAAAGTAATTTTGAATTATTTGTTAACAAATAAAAATAACTAAAAGGAAGAATAATGTTTAAATACTTAAAACAATTAACTTCTTTAGTTGCTATGGTTGCAGTGTTGTTTACTTTTACAACAGAAACTATGGCTGCTAAAAAATCTAAAACACTTAAAAACACTCAAAAGAAGGGTTTTGTAAGATGTGGAGTATCTCAGGGTCTACCAGGATTTTCTAACGCTGATGCAGCAGGAAACTGGACTGGAGTTGACGTAGATGTATGTAGAGCAGTAGCTGCTGCAGTATTAGGTGATGCAAACAAAGTTAAGTTTACACCACTAAGTGCTAAAGAAAGATTTACAGCTTTAACTTCTAATGAGATAGATATCTTATCAAGAAACACAACTTGGACTCTTTCTAGAGATGCTGACATCGGACTTACTTTCGTAGGTGTAAACTTCTACGATGGTCAAGGTTTTATGGTTAGAAAAAATTCTGGAATATCTTCTGTGAATGATTTCAAAGCAGGTGTTTCAGCTTGTACAAACCTAGGAACAACTACTGAGCTTAACATGAGAGATTTCTTCAATTCAAAAGGAATTCAATATGAGCCAGTAACTTTTGAAAAAGCAGATGAAGTCGTAGCTGCGTATGATGCTGGTAGATGTGATACTTATACTACTGACAAATCAGGTTTAGCTGCTCAGAGAATTAAATTGAGTAATCCTGATGATCATATGGTTTTACCAGAAACTATATCCAAAGAACCTTTGGGCCCTGTTGTAAGACAAGGTGACTCTGTTTGGGAAGATATCGTTAGATGGTCACTAAACACTATGATTGAAGCAGAGGAGTATGGTGTTACTTCTGCGAATGCAGATTCTATGAAAACTTCTGACAACCCAGCTGTTAAAAGATTAGTTGGTGCAGAAGGTGAATTAGGTGCTGCTCTAGGTTTAGATAACGAGTGGAGTTTAAGAATTATCAAGCAAGTTGGTAACTATGGTGAAAGCTATAAGAGAAATATAGCTGACACAGGAATTTTACCTGATAGAGGTCCAAATGAATTATGGACTAAAGGTGGAATTCTTTACGTACCACCAGCAAGATAATTTATCTAATTAAATATCTAAAAAGGGCTAGATTTTTCTAGCCCTTTTTTTTATAAGTCATTAATTATCGTGAATATTAAAAAAATATTACCCCAATTACTTACACTTTTAGTCGTAATTCTTGTCTTCGGATTTTTTTCATATAACGCACAAATCAATATGGAAAACAGAGGGATAACTTTTGGTTATGGATTTTTATCTCAAGAATCTTCATTTGATGTTCAATTTTCATTAATTGAGTATGATGGTTCTCACTCATATTTTAGAGCTTATTTAGTAGGATTATTAAATACTATTTTAGTTTCTGTTATTGGAATTATATTTGCAACTATTATTGGAGTTGTTATTGGAATTGCAAGATTATCAAACAACTATCTTATTAATAGAACTGCTGGAGTTTACGTAGAATTTTTTAGAAACATTCCTTTGTTGCTACAAATATTTTTTTGGTATTTTGCTGCTTTAAGAGCACTACCATTACCGCAAGATACAGAGCCTATGTTTGGAGTTTTTTTTCTTACTATAAAAGGTTTTTTTGTTCCTGCTTTTGTTTGGAACAATTTAGATGTTTTTATTTATTCAATAATTGCTGCAATAATCTCAATAATTTTTATTAGAATTTACGCAAAAAAAAAACAAGAGAACGAAGGTATTCAAACACCAGTTTTGTCAATTTCAATTGGTTTATTGTTTATTTTACCAATTTTAAGTTTTTTATTCGGTGGTGTTGATGCTTCAGTTGAAATACCTGTAATTAAACAATTGTCTCAATCTGGTTTTACTTATGAAGGAGGAATTAAATTACCACCTGAATTAATATCTCTTGCCTTAGCTTTATCATTATACACAGCAACATTTATTGCTGAATGTGTAAGAGCTGGTGTACAGGGTGTAAGTAAAGGTCAAAAGGAAGCGGCAGCATCTATAGGACTAACTCCAAATCAAGTTCTAAAATTGGTGGTAATGCCTCAAGCTTTAAGAATAATAATTCCTCCAACTACTAATCAATATTTAAACCTAACTAAAAACTCATCACTAGCAGCTGCAATTGCGTATCCTGATTTAGTTCTTGTGTTTGCTGGAACTGCTTTGATGCAAACTGGTAGAGCGATAGAAATTGTTTCTATAACAATGTTAACTTATTTATCTCTAAGTATATCAATTTCAATATTTATGAATTGGTATAATAAAAAAATAGCTATTAAAGAAAAATAATGAATAAATTGAATTTTTTACAACCAGATAAAAACAATTTAAATACTTATCTTTATACAGGTGTAATTTTAGTAGCACTAAGTATATTTATAGTTTTTTTAAATTCTTTTTTTAATAAAGATATAATTTATTTTTTACCTGGATCAATTAGTTTCTTTTTACCACTAATTTTAGGGTTTATTGGACTTCATTTAATTAGAATTGATTATTCAGGCTTAAAGTTTTTAGACTCAATTAATAAAAATATTAATACTAACAATTTTAATGCTTTTTTATCATTATTAATTGTATTTGTGATTATCAAATCACTTCCACCATTATTAAGTTGGTTTATTTTAGATGCAAATATTGCAGGAGACTCAAAAGACGTATGTACAGGCAGTGGTGCCTGTTGGACTTATATAAAAATTTGGTTTAACAGATTTATGTATGGAATGTACCCAAATGCAGAGCAATGGCGTATTAACCTATCTTTTATAGCTTTAGCTTTTCTTGGCACTATTGGTTTCTTTGCTACTGAAAAATTTAAAAAATATTTAACTCTTTATTATGTAGCTGTATATCCTGTGATTGCTTTTTTCTTTATTTTCTTTTTTATATCAGGTGGTCCAATATTTTTTGACTTCTCGTATGGAATTATTGCAGCTGTAATTTCAATTATAATTGGATTTTTTATTCCTTCAAAATTTAAAATGTACTATTTTATCATAGTTCCAATCACGCTCTATATATTGCTAAAATATGTATTTTTTTATGAAGAGCTTATTGAACTTGGTAAATTGGAAGCATTAGAATGGGTGGAGACAGGAGCTTGGGGAGGTT
Organism: uncultured Pelagibacteraceae bacterium; assembly: GCA_902536005.1. Classification (GTDB taxonomy): domain Bacteria; phylum Pseudomonadota; class Alphaproteobacteria; order Pelagibacterales; family Pelagibacteraceae; genus Pelagibacter. The sequence goes on along the minus strand of CACAVT010000005.1, from coordinate 24,955 downwards.
TATCTTTAACTTTTATAGTATCATTTTTTTGTTTGATTTTCTGTTTTCCTATAGGTTTGTTTTTGTCTTTGGGCAGAAGATCTGATTTTCCAATAATTAAATATTTTTCAATTGGAATGATTGAATTTTGGAGAGGTGTTCCATTGATTACAGTATTATTTATGTCATCAGTAATGTTTCCAATGTTTTTACCTGAAGATATGTTTATTGATAAATTAGTAAGGGTAATTATTGCAATCTCATTATTTGAAGCTGCTTATGTCGCTGAGGTTATTAGAGGTGGTTTACAAGCATTACCAAGAGGTCAATATGATGCTGCAAAATCTTTAGGAATGGGTTATTGGAAAATGCATATTTTAGTGATTTTACCTCAGGCACTTAAACTTGTAATACCTGGCATTGCTAATACCTTTTTAGCGCTTGTAAAAGATACTCCTTTAATATTTGTTGTTGGTCTTTTAGAAATTGTTGGAATGTTAAATCTTGCCAAAACTAACCCAGAGTGGTTAGGTTTTGCAATGGAAGGTTATGTATTTGCATCAGTACTATTTTTTATTATTTGCTATGCAATGAGTAAATATAGTTATAATTTAGAACAAAAATATAAAACGGAAAGATAATGTCAGATAAAATAATTCAGATTACAGAAATGAATAAGTGGTTTGGTGATTTCCAAGTATTAAAAAATATAAATTTAGAAGTCGAGAAGAATAAAAAAATTGTTGTGTGTGGACCCTCAGGATCAGGTAAATCAACATTAATTAGATGTATAAACAGACTTGAAGAACATCAACAGGGTTCAATTGTAGTAGATGGTAATGAATTAACAGAAGATACTAAAGATATAGAAAAAATTAGAGCTGAAGTTGGAATGGTGTTTCAACAATTTAATTTATTTCCACATCTATCTATTTTAGACAATTGTACACTAGCTCCAATTTGGGTAAAAAAAATGCCAAAAAAAGAAGCAGAAGATTTAGCTCTTCAGCACTTAGAAAAAGTACAAATTTCAGACCAAGCTAACAAATATCCAGGACAACTCTCAGGCGGTCAACAACAACGATGTGCAATAGCCAGAGCACTATGTATGGAACCCAAAATAATGCTGTTTGATGAACCAACATCAGCCTTAGACCCAGAAATGATCAAAGAAGTTTTAGATGCTATGGTTAATTTAGCAAAGGCAGGAATGACAATGATTGTAGTTACTCATGAGATGGGATTTGCCAAAGAGGTTGCAGATGAGGTAATTTTTATGGATGAAGGAATGATAGTTGAAAGAGCTGAAACTAAAGAGTTTTTTGCTAACCCAAAGAGCGATAGAACAAAGCTCTTTTTAAGTCAAATACTATAAAAAGTATTACAACTATAGGGCACAATATAAGATTAAAACAATCTAAATACCTTAATTTTTTATTGAAGTAATGCTTGACAGTATTTTGATTTTTTCAAATTTCCTACAAAAAAAAATAAATTTTTCTATTGCAGTAACATTAATAAATAGGTTGAATGTGCTTTATAAAATTTAATTAAGAGGGGTCTTAATGGAAGATAATTTCAATAAACACTTAGGCAATAAGCTTAAGCTAAGAAGATTAGCTTTAGGTTTAACTCAAACTAAAGTAGCCAAAGCAATTAATGTTACATTTCAACAAATTCAAAAATATGAAAAAGGGACCAACGGCGTAAGTTCTATAAGACTACTGCAACTTTCAAATTATTTAAAAGTGCCGATCAATTATTTCTTTGAAGATTTTTCAGAATATTTGTTAAACCTTGAAAAATCTCAAGAAGGTCACATGAATGTCAATTATAATTTTCTAGTAAAATTATATTCAGAGCTTAATGCTGATCAAAAATTAAAATTTAATAAATCTTTACAAATTTCAGGTTCAGGAATTTCAAAAGCAGTTTAAAATTAATTTATATCTGACCCCAAGTTAATTTTTTAACTGTTAATTATTTTTTTTGGCTCCTCGGGCAGGACTCGAACCTGCGACCAATTGATTAACAGTCAACTGCTCTACCAACTGAGCTACCGAGGAATGTAAAAAAGCAAACTTACTTTTTTTTATAACTAAAACAAGATTTTTTTTGGAGGCAACGCCCGGAATCGAACCGGGATACAAGGATTTGCAATCCTCTGCGTAACCATTCCGCCACGTTGCCATCTTATTTTTAGCTAATAGCTACAGATGCCTTTTTATATTAAATTATTTCTATTAGTCTATTAAATAACGATCCAAATTGATTATTGTTAATTTAGATTATTAAATTATAAACTTTAAAATCAATGAGTAGCGATAAATATATACATTCTGATGTAGAAAATAGAATTTATTCTTATTGGGAAAAAAATGGTCTTTTTAAACCTAAAGAAAATTCAAAAAAATTCTCCATTGTAATTCCTCCACCAAATGTAACTGGTAGTTTGCATATGGGTCACGCACTCAATAATTCTATTCAAGATTTATTAGTTCGCTATCACAGAATGAATAATTTTGAAACTTTATGGCAACCTGGCACAGACCATGCAGGTATTGCTACACAGGCTTTAGTTGAGAAAAAATTAACTTCTCAAAAAATTGATAAAAATGAAATTGGTAGAGAAAAGTTTATTGAGAAAGTATGGGAGTGGAAAGATCAATATGGCGACATAATAATAAATCAATTAAAAAAACTTGGATGTTCCTGTGATTGGTCAAGAAATGCTTTTACAATGGATGAGAATTTGTCAAAATCAGTTGTTAAGGTATTTGTTGATCTTTATAACAAAGGACTAATTTACAAGGATAAAAAATTAGTAAATTGGGATACTGTTCTAAAAACTGCAATTTCTGATCTTGAAGTAGATCAGAGAGAGGTAAATTCTAAAATTTATTACATCAGATATCCAATAGATGGTACTGAAGAATTTATTACAATTGCAACAACAAGACCAGAAACCATGCTTGGTGACACTGCTGTAGCAGTAAACCCAAAAGATGAGCGATTTAAATCCTTTGTTGGAAAAACAGTTACCATACCAATTGTTGGAAGAAAAATAAAAATTATCAAAGATGATTATGCTGATCCTGAGCAAGGAACAGGAGCATTAAAAATAACTCCAGCTCATGATTTTAATGACTATGATGTTGGTCAAAGAAACAATCTTGAAATAATCAATATTTTTACCGAAGCTGGTAAAATAAATGAAAATGCTCCAAAACATTATGTTGGCCTTGATAGGTTTGAAGCTAGAAAAAGAATTTTAAAAGAACTTAAAGAAAAAGATTTTTTTGTTAAAGAGGAAAATATTAAAAATAAAGTTCCTTATGGAGACAGATCTAATTCAGTTATTGAACCTTTTTTAACAGAACAATGGTTTGCAGATGCTGGTAAATTGTCTGTTAAAGCCAAAGAAGTTGTTAATTCTAAAAAGACAAATTTCTTTCCTGAGAATTGGTCAAAAACTTATTTTCAATGGATGAATAATATTGAGCCATGGTGTATTTCAAGACAACTTTGGTGGGGGCATCAAATACCTGCTTGGTATGGTCCTGATGAAAAAATCTTTGTTGCTGAAAATGAAGATGATGCAAAACAACAAGCTAAAAAACATTATGGTAAAGATGTTGAATTAAATCGTGATCCAGATGTTTTAGATACTTGGTTTTCATCTGGCTTATGGCCTTTTGCTACACTTGGTTGGCCGGATGATAATAAATTTGTTGATAAATTTTACCCAACGTCAGTTTTAGTTACAGGTTTTGATATCATATTTTTTTGGGTAGCAAGAATGATTATGTTTGGTACGGAGTTTTTAAACAAAGAACCTTTTAAAGATATTTACGTTCATGCATTGGTTAGAGATGAAAAAGGACAAAAGATGTCTAAGTCAAAAGGTAATGTAATTGATCCTTTAGATTTAATTGAAAAATATAGTGCAGATGCACTTAGATTTACGTTATTATCAATGGCATCTCCAGGTACAGATGTAAAGCTTTCTGAGGATAGAGTTAAAGGTTATAGAAATTTTTTAAATAAATTATGGAATGCAAATAATTTTTTAATCACTAACGAATGTGATTTTAAAGAAATAGATAAAGTTCCTGGTTTAAATGTAAATATTAACAAATGGATTTATTCAGAACTTGTTGAAACTAAAAATAAGATAGAAAAAAACCTTGAAGACTATAGATTTGATGAAGCTGCTAAAAATGCCTATCAATTTGCATGGCATTCGTATTGTGATTGGTATTTAGAACTATCTAAAACAATACTCTTTTCAGAAGATGAAAAAGCTAAAGCAGAGGTTAAAAAAGTATCATCTTTTGTTTTCAAACAAATTCTGATTTTGCTTCATCCTTTTATTCCTTTTGTTACCGAAGAAATTTGGCTCAAAAATAAATTTGATAATGATGGCAGTGATTATTTGATGCTTAAAAACTGGTTATCTGGTGAAGTAAATAAGGATACTAGTACCGAACAGGTTGAAAACATTATCAATATTATTTCAGAGATTAGATCATTTAAAAATGAGCTAAATGTAAGCCCAGGATCATTTATTGATGTTTCAATAAGTAATATTAATAAAAATCAAAAAGACTTTATTAATACAAATGAAATTATTCTAAAAAAACTAGGAAGAATAAAAAGCATATTAGATAAGGATTTAGATAAACCAGCTGCGACAATGGTTGTCTCTGGTGATTTATTTAAGATTTATTTTGATAAAGATGTTGATTTAAAATTAATAAAGGAAAATTTAACAAATAAGCAAAGTAGAATAGAACAAGAGATGAATAAAATATCTCAAAGATTAGAGAATAAAAGTTTTGTAGACCGAGCTCCAAAAGAGATTGTTGAACAAGAAAAAAATAATTATAATAATTTAAAGAATGATATTGAGAAAATATCAGTAACAATAAAGGGTATATAATGGCTAAATTCAATAAAAAGAAACTTCCAAGCAGGCATACATCATTAGGAGCAGACAGAGCTCCACATAGATCGTTTTATTATGCTATGGGTGAAACTGAAAAAGATGTAGCAAAGCCTTTTGTAGGTGTGGTTTCAACGTGGAATGAAGCAGCTCCTTGTAATATTGCGTTAATGAGACAAGCTCAATCAGTTAAAAAAGGGGTAAGAGCAACTGGTGGAACTCCAAGAGAATTTTGTACAATTACAGTTACTGATGGTATTGCAATGGGTCATGAAGGAATGAAGTCTTCATTGATATCTAGAGAAGTAATTGCAGATTCTGCTGAACTTACTGTTAGAGGTCACTGTTATGATGCTTTAGTTGGTATTGCGGGATGTGATAAATCCTTACCAGGTCTAATGATGTCTATGGTAAGATTAAATGTACCAAGTGTATTTATATATGGTGGATCAATCCTTCCAGGCAAATATAAAGGAAAAGATGTAACAGTTGTAGATGTATTTGAGGCAGTTGGAAAACATTCAACAGGTCAAATGTCTGCTGCAGAACTTAGAAAATTAGAATTAGTTGCATGTCCAAGCGCAGGTGCTTGTGGAGGTCAATTTACTGCAAATACTATGGCATGTGTATCTGAAGCAATTGGATTAGCATTACCTTATTCAGCAGGCACACCAGCTCCATATGAAGAAAGAGATAAATACGCAAAAGCTAGTGGTAAAACCGTTATGAACCTTTTGAAAAAAGGAATTAAACCAAGAGATATTGTAACTAAAAAAGCTTTAGAAAATGCTGCAACAGTTGTTGCTGCAACTGGTGGATCCACTAATGCAGGATTACATTTACCTGCTATTGCAAACGAAGCAGGAATTAAATTTGATTTAATGGATGTTGCTAAAATTTTTAAAAGAACACCTTATCTTGCAGATTTAAAACCAGGTGGAAAATATGTTGCAAAAGACATGTGGTTAGCAGGCGGTGTTCCAATGTTATTAAAAACTTTATATGAAGGTGGATACATTCATGGTGACTGCATGACGGTTACAGGAAAAACAATGAAGGAAAATTTAAAAGGAATTAAATTTAATCCAAAACAAAAAGTAATGAGATCTTATAAAAATCCGTTATCACCAACAGGAGGTGTTGTTGGTTTAAAAGGAAACTTAGCACCAGAAGGTGCAATTGTTAAAGTTGCTGGACTTAAAAAATTACAATTTACTGGAAAAGCAAGATGCTTTGATAATGAGGAAAGTGCAATGAAAGCTGTTCAAAGCAGAAAATATAATGATGGTGATGTAATTATAATTAGATACGAAGGACCTGTTGGAGGTCCAGGCATGAGAGAAATGTTATCGACTACAAGTGCAATCTACGGACAAGGAAAAGGGGAGAAAGTAGCCCTTATTACTGATGGTAGGTTCTCTGGAGCCACAAGAGGCTTTTGTGTGGGTCACGTGGGCCCTGAGGCCGCTCTAGGGGGTCCTATAGGCCTTTTACGAACTGGAGATATCATAGATATCGATGCCAAGAAAGGAAGTATCAATGTAAGACTTTCTAAAAAGGAAATGGCTGCAAGAAAAAGAAAATGGAAAGCTAGAAAATCTGATTTTGGATCAGGTACTTTATGGAAGTATGCACAAACTGTTGGACCAGCATATTTAGGAGCACCAACACATCCAGGTAAGAAAAAAGAAGTTAAGGATTATTCAGAAATTTAATGAAAATTCGTCCAGTTATTTTATGTGGAGGTGCTGGAACTCGACTTTGGCCAAATTCTAAAAATCATCAAGCAAAACAGTTTATTGATTTTGGTAATTGGACTTTGCTTGGGAAGACACTTGAGAGAACAAAAGCTTCAATTTACGATCCTCCAATTATAAGCACAAACAAGAAGTATCTAAAAAAAGTTAAGCAGCATTTAAGAAAAAATAAAATAAACAAATATAAAATTGTTGTAGAACCTGCAAAAAGAAACACTGCACCAGCTATATTAAGCACAGCTTTAATTAAAGATATTCCTGACAATCAACCATTGATGTTTTTTACTGCAGACCATTTGATTGAAAAGATGAGTATTTTTAATAAGGCTATAAATAAAAATAAATCAAATCTTAATGAAGAAAATATATTTGTTTTTGGCATTAAACCTAAATCTCCTACCATTGATTATGGTTACTTTTTAACCAAAAAAATTAAAGGAAACATTAATAAAGTTACTAGATTTATTGAAAAACCTAAAGAAGCCAAAGCAAAACAAATTATAAAGAATAAAGGCTATTGGAATTCAGGAATGTTTTATCTTCGAAAAGATTCAATTATTAATAATTTTAAAAAATACCAGCCTAAAACTTATAGAAACTGTGTGGACGCGGTAAAAAAAGCAAAATACAAGTCTAATACTTATTACTTAAATAAAACTTCATTTATAAAGGCTACAGCAAAATCTTTTGATTATGCAATTTTAGAAAAAACAAAACAAATTAATGCAATTAAACTAGATATTCCTTGGTCAGATCTTGGAAGTTGGAAAGAAATTTTGAAGATGTATGACAAAAATAAAAATAGATATATAAATAAGAAGAATATTTTTTATCGTCCATGGGGCAAATACACAAACTTATTTGAGGGTAAAGAGTTTCTAATTAAAGAGTTATATGTAAAACCAAAGGGTATATTAAGTTTACAAAAACATCATCACCGAGCCGAACACTGGTTGGTTACTCAAGGTAATGCTAAAATAACGCTTAATAAGGATATTATTATTAAAAAACCTGGAGAACATATATTTATACCATTAGAAGCCATTCATAGAGTTCAAAATCCTGGAAAAAAACCAGTTAAGATTGTTGAAGCTCAAGTAGGATCAATATTAAAAGAAACCGATATTGTAAGATACCAAGACGTTTACGGTAGAGTAAAATAAATAATTAATGGACACCACAGTCTTTTTTGTAATTCTATTAGCAACTATTATGCATGCCATTTGGAATGCGATGGTTAAACATCATCCAGACAAGGCTATAGCAGTTCTAGCTATTGTTTTAGGTCACATACCTTTAGCTTTAATTTGTATTTTATATTTTCCTTTACCTGGAAGAGAGTCGCTGCCGTATATAATTGCCAGCGTATTAGCTCACCAAGGTTATCAATGGTATATGCTGAATTCTTACAAGGTAGGGGATTATACAAATGTTTATCCAATATTTAGAGGTTTTGGTCCTTTATTGGCTACATTAATCTCTATAATATTTCTTGGTGTTGTATTTAAAATAGCTACCCTAGTTTCAATATTATTAATCTGTGCAGGAATAATGTTTCTTGGATTATTTGGTTCAAAAAACCAAAATCAAATTGAAATAATTAAATACTCATTACTTACTGGATCATTCATAGGGCTTTATTCTTTAATTGATGGATATGGGGCTAGAGTAAGTACATCAGCAATATCCTATATTAGTTTTTCTTTTTTATTTAGTGCTTTAGTTTTTCCTATCATTTTAAAAATTAATAAACATGAGAATATTTTTTCAAAGGTTTTTAAGGATGCAAAAATGATATTTTGGGTAGGAGGATCTATATCTTTTATTATCTATGTAATTGTAGTTTGGGGTTTCATAAAAGCGCCAATTCCTCTAGTTGCAGCTCTAAGAGAAACGAGTATTTTTTTCTCAATATTTATTGGATATTTCTTCTTAAAAGAAACTATCAATCTTAAAAAAATTATATCGATAGTGCTTATATTAATTGGGGTAATTGGGATTAAGCTATTTTAAATATAATCGAATAATTTTAGAATAATTATTGCATTCAAAAGCAACAGCATTTTAGAGACAATGGTAAATTAACTGAATTGTAATATTAGATAAATATTTTTGTAATTAAACTTATCTAAAGTCTGCTAACAAAATTTATAGTTAAATAATAAATTATTCTTCTCGTATTTACTTTAAATTTTGTTAATTAACTACTTTCTCTCTTTTCATAATTGAGAAGAGAGAAAGACGAATTCAGATTTTAATTATTTACAGATGCTGAGCTTTCACTAGCTTGTTTCTTAGCTATTTTTTTTGCTCTTTTTTCAGCAGCTTTTTTTTCTAAACTTGCAATTTTTATATTAATTTTAGATAATTTTTTTTCTTTTAAATTTATCTTATTTTTAAGTTTATCTATTGATTTTATAAATTTCTTCTTTCTTTTTTCATTTTTCTTTAGTTTTTTACCCATCACAACCTCCTATAGTAAATTTAAAAAATAATTATATTTAAATTAAATATCTTAGTAAAATAATTTTTTGTTAAATTATGTTATTTAAAATTATAGTAAAAAATTTACTTTTTTGTCTGAAAATTCAATATTAATCTCTTTATGACATCCAAAATTGTCCCCATCAATCTGAACGGGAATTTCAAAATTATTACCATCAATATGAATATTTTTTGAGTAAGTAGTGATAACAGATTTGTTTTTCGATAAATCTCCATAAATAATAATTAAAATTATATAATATATTAGTTTTAATCTTGTTAAATCTTTGAACACGTAAGTTACCAATCTACCATCAAAAATATCTGACTTATTTATCTTATGATGACCAGCATAATACTTTGTATTAGATGACAATATCCAATCAGCCTGATGTTTTTGACCGTCAAAGAAAACATTAAGTTTATTATTATTCATAAATAAAAAATGTTGAAATCCTTTTAAACCAAAAATTATCTTTCCTAGTATTTTTTTTATACGCGTATCAATAGAGTGAACAATTTTAGCATCCCAACCAATACCAGCCATTAAAAAAAAATAATTTTCATTTATTTTTATAAGATTAGATTGTTTATAATTATTTGATGTTAAAGCACTGCAAATATCATTTACTTTTTTGGTTATAGATAACTCTGCTTGAAGTAAATTGGCAGTCCCAGCCGGTATATACCCAATTGCAAAATTTTCATTAAAATCAAAGTCATTTTTGATTAATTCATTGATAGCAAATGATACTGATCCATCACCACCGGCAACTATCAATCTATCATAATTTTTATTTTTAAATTCAAGGAATATTTTTTTTGCCTCTTGTTCAGATTTAGTTTTGAAAAAATCAACAGTATTATTGATCTTTAATCTTTCATAAATTTTATTTACTAATTTTACTTTTTTCCCTGATGATGAATTGAGATTATAAATTAAACAATAATGCATAATTTTTTCGTAATTAAATTTTAATAAATCCTTAACATTTCAATGAAATAAGAAATAGATGATTCGAGTTACAGTTGTGTTACAAAAAAGGTTTTTTTAATGGCCCCACTATTAAAATATAAGAGTATATTCATATCTGATGTACATCTTGGTACTAAAGGTTGTCAAGCAGGCAAGCTTCTAGAGTTTTTCAAAAATTCAAGATCTGAAAATCTTTATTTGGTTGGAGACATAATCGATGTTTGGGCTATGCAAAAGAGTTTCTATTGGCCTCAAGAGCACAATGATGTCATTCAAAAAATATTAAGAAAAGCAAGGCACGGGACAAAAGTATTTTACATTATTGGTAATCATGACGAGGTGTTTAGAAAATTTATCCCAATGCACTTGGGTGATATTAAAATTGTAAATAGAGTTATTCATGAAACACAGTTAGGAAAAAAATATCTAGTTGTTCATGGTGATGCTTGGGACGGAGTAATGAAACATGCAAAATGGCTATCTAAATTAGGAGCTATTGCATATGAATTATTACTTAAAATTAATATTATTATAAATTTCTTTAGAAAGTTGAGAGGTAAAGACTATTGGTCTTTGGCAAAATTTTTAAAATATAAGGTAAAAAATGCTGTCAAATATATAGGTGAATATGAAAACACACTTTCAAAATATGCAAAAAGAAAAAAATTTGATGGAATAATCTGTGGTCACATCCATCACGCTGAAAATTTAAACCTTGATGGTGTGAATTATTTAAATTGTGGTGATTGGGTTGAGTCTTGTACAGCATTAACAGAAAAATATGATGGAACTTTTGAGATAATTTATTGGGATAAAAAAAGAAAAGAATATATTTCAGAAAATATTGATAAAGACAAGTTCACTTCTTTCAAAAAAGCATCCTAAAAAATGAAAATATTAATAGTTACTGATGCTTATTACCCGCAAGTTAATGGTGTAGTAAGAACTCTCCATCAAACAGGTGAAATACTTAAATCACAAGGTCACACTATTGAATATATTACACCTCAACAATTTCTGACTGTACCTATGCCCAAATATAATGAAATTAGATTATCTTTAAATGTTTGGCCTCGTGTAAGTAATTTAATCAATTCAATTAAACCTGATGCAATACACATTGCAACAGAAGGGCCTCTTGGTTTTATGGCAAGAAGACATTGTATTAAAAAAGGTTTAAAGTTTACAACGAGTTTTCATACAAGATTTGATAAATATATAAAACTTTATATGCCTATCATTCCAGCTAAATGGTCAGAGAAATTTTTATGCAATTTTCATAATAAAGCTGAAAGAATTTTAGTGACAACAGAATCTATGCGTGAGGAGCTAATTGCATTAGGTGTTGATAATAATAAAATGGTTACATGGACTAGGGGAGGTAATCATGGTGCGTTTAAAAATCCCATTAAGAGAGACTTACCTTATAAAAGACCTATATGGATATATGTTGGTAGGATTGCAGTTGAAAAAAATATTAAAGCATTTTTAGATCTCGATCTTGAAGGTACTAAAGTTATTATTGGAAAAGGTCCAGATTTGAACAATTTGAAAAAAAAATTTCCAAATGATATTTTTTTAGGAGAAAAGACTAATGGAGAATTAGCATCTCATTTTGCATCATCAGACGTTTTTGTTTTTCCTAGTAAAACTGATACATTTGGTATTGTTGTTTTGGAATCATTAAATTGTGGTACACCAGTTGCAGCTTATCCAGTGCCAGGACCTAAAGATATATTAGGTGGAACTAATATTGATACTTTAGATGATGATTTGAAGGCTTCTGCTTTAAAAGCTTTGAAGGTAAGTCGCCAAGATTGTCTTGATTTTGCAAAAAAATATTCATGGGAAGAAACAGCAAAAATATTTTTTGAAAATATTTCACCTAATTATTAAAGACAATATTCATTACATTTGTTAAAACATATCCATGTTTTGGACAGAGTTGATACTCATAGTTGTAATAATTATTTTATTATATTTTTTATTTAAAAAAAATATTAAGCCAGAAAATACAGCTCCAGTTGTAAATAAGACCAATAAAGATGATTTAGGAAAGAGAGTAATTATTGAAGAATTAGAAGATCAATTTTTTGCTTTAGATAAATATAACTTAATCAAATATCTTAACAAAAGTGCAAAACAACGTTTTGGCGAAAACTTAATTGATAAAAATATTTCAAGTGTAATAAGAGATACAAAATTATTAGAAACAATTGATGAAGCTATTAAGGACCAAACCACAAAAAATGTTAATGTAGAAATCAATTTACCATCTTATCAGCTTTACAAAATTTACGTTATTCCTGGTCCTACTCATTTGTTTCCAGAAATAGACTCGGTTGTATTATTTCTAAAAGATTTTACAGAAATAACAAAAGCACAAAAATTAAAAACTGATTTTGTTGCTAATGTGAGTCACGAATTAAGAACACCTTTAGTTTCAATTAAAGGCTCTTTAGATACTATTCTTGGACCAGCTTCAAAAGACCAAGAGGGTCAAAAAAAATTTATGTCTATCATGTCTGATCAAGTATTGAGAATGGAAAACTTAATCAATGATTTATTGATTTTAAGCAGAATTGAGCTTGAAGAACACATTAAACCAAATAAAATCATTAATCTAAATGATATTTTTAAAAATATTAAAAGTAACTTTGAATTAATTCTTAAAAAAAAGAAAATTAATTTACATCTTGAACTTATTGAACCAACTTTAGTTTTTGGTGATAATGATAAATTGTTAACTGTATTTTCAAATTTAATTGATAATTCAATTAAATATTCTCAAGGTGGAAAAAATATATATGTCAAAAGTCAAAATAGTGAAGGTAAATTAATTGGTAAAAATATTGTCATTAGTATTAAAGATGAAGGGATTGGAATACCTCAACAGTTAATTCCAAGAATAACTGAAAGATTTTTTAGAGTAGATACAGAAAAAAGTAAAAAAGTTGGTGGCACAGGTTTAGGTTTAGCTATCATGAAACATATTATATCTCAACACAGAGGTGATTACGAGATTCTTAGTAAACTTAATGAAGGTACTGAAATTAAAATATATCTTCCAACAAAATAATTAATTTAAAAAGTTGTTTAAAATTAACTCTTATTCGATCAATATTTAACAAATCTTTTGTTGATTTGTATCCTATTTTAATTAAATTTTTAATATGATTAAGGTATTGCATAGTATTTTAATTATCTTATTTGTTTTTATGTCGATGATTACTAAAAGTATATCATCGGATATATCTACAATTCTAAGGAATCAACAATTAACTGTATTCGATATTGGTGTTTTTAGATTACAAGAAGATTTAAAAAGCACTTATTCTGAAATTAAAAAACATAAAGATGTCCCATACGAAGATATTTACATGGATGTTCTCACTTCATATCGAAACAATTCAGTAGATCTAATTATTTCAATTCCTGTAAACGAAAATTTAAAAAAAGAAAACTACATGTCAGATTCATTTAGATGTAGAAATATATTTAATTCTGTCAGAGATCATTTACTAAGAAATGAAAATATGAGTAATTATAGATTTACTATGGCAACAAGTTATTTAACATCTATATTTTCAACTCCAAGTAGTTGGCCCAAATGGCGTTATGATCAAAGTGTTCTTGAGGAATTAGTTAATCTCGTGAAATTGGAAGTTATTTTAAGGCCTACAACAGAACTTGCTTTTAAGGATAATGTTAATCCAGTTTCATGCAAAGGTGGTTTGGAAACCGAAAAAAATGAGATTATTATCTCAATGAAATACAACTAAAAAGTTACCTTTTTAACAAAACTGTAACAATTCTGTAATATTAAAGATTCAATAAATTTATACGAGTCTGAAATCTTTTAATTAATAATGAAAGGATTAAAGATAATGAAAAAACTAACTATAATAATTGCTTCGCTTGTTGCTTTAACAATTGCGACAGTTGCTCAAGCAAGAGATCAAATTAAAATAGTTGGTTCATCTACAGTATTCCCTTACGCGACTGTTGTTGCTGAAAGATTCGGTGGTTCAGGATTTAAAACTCCTGTAATCGAATCGACTGGTACTGGTGGAGGAGCTAAACTATTCTGCGCTGGTGTTGGTGAACAACATCCAGATATTACAAATGCATCAAGAGCCATGAAAGATAAAGAAAAAGCTCTATGTAAAAAAAATGGAGTTAATGAAATCGTTGAGATCGTTATTGGTAATGACGGTATTACATTAGCTTATAGTAAAGATGCAAAACCAATTAACTTTACTAAAGAGCAATTATATTTAGCATTAGCTGCACATACAGTTGTTGATGGTAAATTAGTTCCAAATATTTATAAAACTTGGGACCAAATTGATCCAAGTCTACCTAAACAGAAAATTTCTGTAATGATCCCTCCAGGAACTTCTGGAACAAGAGATGCTTGGAATTCTTTGGTAATGAAAAAAGGTATGACTAAAGAAGCTAAAGCTCTTTATAAAGCTGGTTATGAGGCTGGAAATAAAAAATACAAAAAACCTCAAAAACTTTATAGAGAAGATGGTGCTGCTATTGAAGTTGGTGAAAACGATAGTTTAATCATTCAAAAATTAGTACAAGATAAAGACATGTTTGGTTTCTTTGGATTTAGTTATTTCTTAGCTGCTAAAGACAAATTGCAAGCTGCTAGCATTGATGGTGGTCAACCATCTCTTGCGAGTATTCAAGACTACAGTTATGCAGTTGCAAGACCATTATTTTTCTATGTGAAAAAAGCTCACGTTGGTGTAATCCCTGGATTACATGAATTTGTAAAAGAGTTCACTACAACTAAAGCTATAGGTAAAAATGGCTATTTGGCTGATATTGGTTTAGTACCATTAGATAAGAAGTTGTACAAGACAACTAGAACTAATGCGAAAGATCTTGTTGCAATGGCTGACTAATAAAGCTGGTTAACAAATAAAGATAAGGGGTCTTTTTAGACCCCTTTTTTTTTAAGAAAGTGTAAAGTAAAACATTAGGAGATTCTTTGAACTTAGTTATATTCATCTTTATTGTACTTCTTGGTTTTACTAGTTACTATTTTGGAAGAAAAAAAGCCTACTCAATTCAAGCAACAAATACTAGATTAACAGCACTTCCACAATTTTATGGGTATTATTTAGCAATATGGTGCGCAATACCCGCTTTTATTATTTATTCTTTATGGGCAATATTTGAGCCGAGTATAGTTAAGTTAATAATTTTAAGTGATTATAGCAATCAAGGATATCTTGATGACGAACTAAATCTAATTTATGAAAAAACTAAATCATTATCTCGTGGTCAGTTTAGTGGAGAAATTACTACTTATCTTGAAACATCTGCAGAAAAATATTTAAATCTTCGATCTATAGCCCAAAACTCTAAAGTTGTTTTAATTTTGGCAATAATTATAGCTTCTATAGTTTATGGTTATAAAAGAATTTCTTCAAACAACAGAACAAGAGAACCGGTTGAAAAATTTTTAAATGCTGTTTTATTTACAGCTTCTTTGGCAGCTATATTAACAACTATTGGAATTGTTTTTTCATTAATATTTCAAACTATCGATTTTTTTAAAGTAATTCCCTTGTTTGATTTTATTTTTGGAACTCATTGGTATCCAGCTAAAGCATTTGTGAGAGATGCTTCTGAGCCTTTGGATCCATCAATGTATTCTGATACATTTGGGGCTGTACCAATTTTTGCCGGAACATTTTTTATAGCATTAATTGCAATGTGTGTTGCTATACCAATTGGATTGATGAGTGGAATTTATTTAGCTGAATACGCTTCAACCAAAGTAAGACAATATGCAAAACCTTTAATTGAAATTTTAGCAGGCATACCAACTGTAGTTTATGGTTTTTTTGCAGCTTTAACAGTTGGACCATTCCTTAAAGATATAGGAACGGCAATGGGATTAGAAGTATCTGCAGAGAGTGCTCTAGCTGCAGGGGGTGTAATGGGGATAATGATTATTCCGTTTATATCTAGTTTGAGTGATGACGTTATTACTAGTGTTCCTCAAAGTTTAAGAGATGGTAGTTATGCAATGGGGGCTACTAAATCAGAAACAATAAAAAAAGTTATTTTTCCAGCAGCATTACCAGGAATTGTTGGTTCTATCTTGCTAGGTGTTTCCAGAGCTGTTGGAGAAACAATGATTGTAGTTATGGCTTCAGGCCTTGCAGCCAACTTAACATTTAACCCTTTAGAATCTACTTCAACTATCACTGCTCAAATTGTCGTAATATTAATTGGAGATCAGGCCTTTGGAGATCCTAAAACCCAGGCAGCATTTGCACTAGGTATGACATTGTTTTTGGTAACACTTAGTTTAAATATTTTTGCATTAAGAGTTGTTAAAAAATATAGGGAAAAATATGAATAAAAATAAAGAAAAACTCCTAAATTCTAGATATAGGGCCGAAAAAAGATTTCAATTTTACGGGAAAAGCGCAATTTTTTTAGCTCTATTATTTTTAACAATTTTTATTTTTAAAATCTTTTCTACTGGCTATACAGCGTTTCAGAAAACTTGGTTGATTGTACCAGTCACCTTTGATGCTGAAACCATGTACCTTGACGAAAATCCTTCTAAAGAAGACTTAGAGGATGCAGATTATTTTGATCTAGCTTTACAAACAATGTTTAATTTAGATAAAAGTGCCTCAGAAAAACAACAAAATGATCTGAAGAGAATGGTCTCTTACTTTTTTGAAAGAGAGATTAAAAGGGAGCTTTTAAATGACCCTTCATTAATTGGAAAAACTAAAGATGTTTACTTAACTGCTTCAGATGATTTAGATCAAGTATTTAAAGGCAATTATCCAAGGGATTTACCCGAAGATCAAAGAAGAGTTACAGATTATCAATTAAAGATTTTTGATCAACTTGTAGAACAGGGAAGAGTTGAAAGTAAATTCAATTTAAGTTTTTTTACATACCCAGATTCAAGAGAGGCTGAATTAGCTGGTATAGCAAGCTCATTTATGGGATCGATTTTTTCTATTTTAGTTTGTTTAGTTATTGCATTTCCTGTTGCAGTGCTAGCAGCTATTTATTTAGAGGAATTTGCACCAAAAAATAGATTTACTGATTTTATTGAGGTAAATATAAATAACTTAGCAGCTGTTCCATCAATTGTTTTTGGTCTTTTGGGACTAGGTATTTTGCTGGCTGTATTTCAGTTACCTAGATCAACACCTCTAGTTGGTGGAATAACTTTATCGTTGATGACATTGCCAACAATAATTATTGCCTGTAGAGCATCTTTAAAAGCAGTTCCTCCAAGTATAAGAGAGGCTGCACTTGCAATGGGCGCTAGTAAAATGCAAACTACAATGCATCATACAGTGCCATTATCTATGCCAGGAACTTTATCAGGTACAATTATTGGCTTGGCTCAAGCTTTAGGTGAAACTGCACCTTTGATATTGATTGGTATGGTAGCTTTTGTAAATACAATTCCAGGATCTCCTTTAGATCCAGCTGCAAGTTTGCCTGTACAAATTTATATATGGGCAGAGAGTGCTGAAAGAGGATTTGTCGAGAAAGTTTCTGCTTGTATTATGGTCCTATTGGGATTTTTAATCATAATGAATTTGTTTGCACAAATAATTAGACATAAATTTGAAAAAAAATGGAGTTAAGATGATAAAGATAAATTCAAAAAATGTAGATGTTTTCTATGGAAAGAAACAAGCTCTATTCAATATAAACTTAGATATTGAAGAAAATCAGGTTACAGCACTAATTGGTCCTTCAGGTTGTGGTAAATCTACTTTTTTAAGATGTCTTAATAGAATGAATGATGTGATTGATATATGCAGAGTTAAAGGTCAGATTATTATCAATGATTTTGATATCAATGACAAGAGTTGTGATGTAGTTAGATTAAGAGAAAAAATTGGTATGGTTTTTCAAAAACCAAATCCTTTTCCTAAAACTATTTATGAAAACATTTCTTATGGCCCAACAATTCATGGCATGGCTCAATCAAAAAATGAAATGGATGAAATAGTTGAAAATAGCTTAAAAAAAGCAGCGTTATGGGAAGAGGTCAAAGATAGAATTCATGAACCAGGAACTGGTTTGTCTGGTGGACAACAACAAAGATTATGCATAGCAAGGGCTATTTCAGTTAAACCTGAAGTTATTCTTATGGACGAGCCTTGTTCTGCTTTAGATCCTATTGCTACAGCTCAAATAGAAGAACTAATTGATGAGTTAAAAAAAGACCATACTATTATAATAGTTACTCATTCAATGGCTCAAGCAGCAAGAGTATCCCAAAACACAGGCTTTTTTCATTTGGGAGAATTGATAGAACATGGTTCTACTGATAAAATATTTAAGAATCCTGAAAATAAAAGAACTCAGGATTATATTACAGGGAGGTTTGGATAATGGTTGAAGCACCACACACGGTTAAGTCTTACGAGGAAGAACTTAAAAATTTAAATAGTAATATAATTAAAATGGGTGGTTTTTGCGAGGAGTCATTAGGCAAGGCTATTCAAGCCATTACCACAAGAAATAGTGATAATGCGGAAGCTGTTATAAAAGATGACGAAAAAATAGATAAGTTTGAAACTTTAATAGAGCAACAGGTGGTAAATCTAATTGCTTTAAGACAACCAATGGCAATAGATTTAAGAGAAACTGTAACCGCATTGAAAATTTCATCTGATTTAGAACGAATAGGTGATTTGGCAAAGAATATTTCAAAAAGAACATTATTATTAAATGAAAATTTACCAAAAAATTTGACCGAAGCTTTGGTAAGAGTTTCTTCTAATGTTCAAAAACAACTCAAATCTATTTTGGATGCATATTTAGATAGGTCATCTGCTATGGCTATAAATGTCTGGGAAGGTGATGAACAAATAGATGATTTAACAAATTTATGTATGCAAGAAGTAATAAAATATTTGAAGGAAGACGAAAAAAATCTAGATGATGGTACTCATTTATTATTTGTTACTAAAAATATTGAACGTATCGGTGATCACACAACAAACGTTGCAGAGCAGGTATATTATTTAGTTACAGGAGAGTATTTAGAAGGAGATCGTCCAAAAGGAACAGAGCCAATAGTAACAGGAGAAAAGTAATAAATGTCTGCTCACGTGTTTATTGCTGAAGATGAAACTTCAATAGTAACGCTGCTAAAATATAATCTTGAAAAAGAAGGTCACAAAGTAAGCTATTCCAAAAATGGTGAAGATGCACTTAAACAAATTAAAGATAAGCATCCTGACTTAATATTAATGGATTGGATGTTGCCAGATTTGTCAGGTGTTGAAATATGTAAGAATTTAAAAAAAGACAAAAAGTATAACGACATACCTGTAATAATGTTGACAGCAAAAGGTGAGGAAGAGGACAAATTAAGAGCTTTTGATACAGGTGCAGATGATTATGTAACAAAGCCATTTAGTCAAAAAGAACTTAATGCAAGAATTAAATCACTACTTAGAAGATCAAAACCACAATCATCTGCAGATGTTGTTGAGTTTACAGATCTAAAAATAGATAGAATAACAAAAAGAGTTTATAGAAATAATGTTGAAATAAATTTAGGTCCTACAGAATTTAAATTATTAGATTTTTTTATCAAAAATCCAAAAAGAGTATATTCACGAGAACAACTATTAAACAATGTTTGGGGTGAAAATATTTATGTAGAGTCTAGAACAGTCGATGTACATATTAGAAGATTAAGACAAGCTATTAATATAGATAAAACCAAACCATTAATTAGAACTGTAAGATCAGCAGGTTATTCATTAGAATCTTGAAGGTCTTTAGGTCTCATAAATTCCTTAATTAAACCACTTCCATCTAATTTATTCCATTCATTAAAATCAAAATAAATTTTTGCAAAAGCTGATGTTGGAAATTTATAGTTTAATAACTTAAAATGATTGTTGTTATGATTTTTTGTCAGTGATCGTACTAGATTTCTAACAGCAGGCTCGTGGTTAATTAAAAGCACAGATTTAAATTTTTTAGGTGTTTTTTTTATTATATCTATAATTTTATCTTCACTTGATAGGTATAATTTTTTTGAAGAAATAATTTTTTTTGGTTTTTCTATTTTTTTTAATAAAATTTTTAACGTTTTCTTTGTTCTTTTTGATGATGAAAGTAATATGTAATCAAACTTATATTTTTTTTTAACAAAAAATTCACAAATCTTTTTTGCATTTTTCTTGCCACGCTTACTTAAAGGTCTTTCATGATCCTCAAGATTTGGATGGTCCCAGCTAGATTTTGCATGACGCATAACGTATAATTTGAGCATAAAGTTTAAATATATGACTGCATTAAAAAAACAAGATAAAGAAATACTTAGATCTAAATACATAAATAGAGAATTGTCTTGGCTCAAATTCAACGACAGAGTTCTTCTAGAAGCCCAAAATATTGAAAACCCACTTTATGAAAGAATTAAATTTTTATCTATAGCTGGATCAAATTTAGATGAATTCTTTATGGTACGTGTCGCGGGTTTATATAGTCAAATCAAGCAAGAGGTAGATTCTCTTAGCTCTGATGGTCTTACTCCTGATGAACAAATGAGTGAAGTTATTTTGGAAACAAATAATCTTCTTAATAAACAAAATAAAATATATAGAGATTTAATTCTTCAATTAAAAAAAGCAAATATAAGTATAGTTAAACCTGAAAATTTAAGTAAATCGGATCAAAAAAGATTATTTAAAATTTTTAATGAAGAAATTTACCCTCTGCTAACACCATCGGCAATAGACCCAGCTCATCCCTTTCCATTTATTGCAAATCAAGGAAGAGCATTAGTTATGAGATTAAATAAGAAAAATAAAAAAAGAGTTTTAAATGCAATAATAGTAATTCCAAAAGCTTTATCAAGATTTATTGAAATAGATGGAAATAAAAGTTTTAAAAAATTTTTAATTATTGATGATGTTATAAGTTTTTTTGCTTCTGAAATATTTCCTGATCATGATTTAGATAAAAAAATGTTATTTAGAGTTATAAGAGATAGTGATGTAGAAATTCAAGAGGAGGCCGAAGATTTAGTAAGATCTTTTGAATTGGCTTTAAAAAGAAGAAGAACAGGTGACATCGTACGTTTAGAAATTTTAAAAAATAGTAATAATGACTTAATTAAGTTTATAACCAATAAGTTAAACGTAAAATCTGAATACATCTATGAAATTGAAGGCATTGTTGGAATTCAAGATATCGACCAAGTTTGTAAAATTAAAAATTCTAAATTAAGATTTAAAAATTTTAATCCCAGAGAGGTTGAGAGATTAAAGGAATTTAATAATAATTTTTTTGATACTATAAAAAAAAAGGATTTAATAGTTCATCACCCTTTTGAAACATTTGATGCTGTCGTTGAGTTTTTAAATCAAGCTGCATATGATAAAAAAGTTATAGCAATTAAACAAACTCTATACAGAACAACGTTAGACTCTCCAATTGTTAAAGCCTTAATAACAGCAGCTGAAAATGGAAAGACAGTAACCGCTTTAATAGAGATCAAAGCAAGATTTGATGAAGAAGCAAACATTCAACTTTCAAGAAGTTTAGAAAAGGCAGGAATTCAAATAGTTTATGGTTTTGCAAAATATAAAACACATGCAAAATCATCTTTAATATTAAGAAAAGAGCAGGGAAAAATTCAAACTTATATACATCTGGGAACTGGCAATTATCACCCAGTTAATGCAAAAATTTATACTGACTTATCTTTATTTAGCTATGATAAAAAAATAGCAACTGATGTAGAAAAATTTTTTAATTATGTAACTGGTTATTCAAAACCACGAAATCTTAGTAAAATATCTATATCACCAATTAATCTTAGGGAAACTTTGAACAAATGTATTGCTAACGAGATAGCAAATGTCAAAAAAGGTAAAAAAGGTGAAATATGGGCCAAAATGAATTCCTTAGTAGATCCAGCGATAATTGATAAATTTTACGAAGCTTCAAATGCTGGAGTAAAGATATTTTTATTTGTAAGAGGTGTTTGTTGTTTAAGACCTGGAGTTAAAGATAAATCTGAAAATATAATAGTTAAAAGCATGATTGGAAGATTTTTGGAACACTCAAGAATTTATTGTTTTTCAAATGGAAAAACAATGCCTAGTAGAGATGCAAAAGTTTTTATTTCATCAGCAGATTTAATGCCAAGAAATTTAAATCGAAGAGTTGAACTTCTAGTTCCAATTGAAAACCAAACAGTCCATGAACAAGTTCTTGATCAAATTATGTTAGCTAATTATTTAGATAAAAAACAAAGTTGGGAACTCGATGCTAGTGGAAATTATAAAAAAATAAAATATAGTGAAAATGATTCTTTTTCAGCCCATGATTATTTTATGAATAATCCTAGTTTATCTGGAAGAGGTAAAGCTAAATTAAAAATGAAACCGAAAAAATTAAACTTAAGATTAATTAAAAGTGGAAATTAAAGTTTTTAAAAATAAACAAAATTTAAAATTAAAACCTGCTAAATTAGCAGTTATTGATATAGGATCTAATTCTATTAGGATGCTAATTTATGAAGATTTTAGCTCTTCTCGTGTGCCATTTTTCAATGAAAAAGCTGTTTGTGAACTTGGTAAAAATTTAGATAAATCAAGAAAACTTCATAAGTCTGGTGTTGATTATGCTCAAAAAGTATTGAAGAGATTTTCAGAGATTTTAAATGTTTCTAAAATTGTTAATTTAAAAATAATAGCAACTGCTGTTTTAAGAGAAGCAACTGATGCAAAACCATTTGTTGAATACGTAGAAAATCTTTTTAAGAAAAAAATAGAAATCTTAAGTGGTGAGGAAGAAGCAATTTGTTCAGCAGAAGGTGTTAAAATTGGATTTGATAATGTAGATGGGTTAGTTGCCGATCTTGGTGGAGGTAGTTTAGAACTAGCTCGAGTTGAAAATGGTTTGATCACTAATAAAACATCTTTACCCTTAGGTGTTTTAAGATTAATAAATAATCCAATTGTAAAAAAGAGAAACCTTTCCAAATATATAAAAAAACTTTTGAGAGATGAGAAATGGTTATCTAAAAAAAAATTTGAAAACCTATATTTAGTTGGTGGAACATGGAGAGCTTTATTTAAACTTCATCTTTTTCAAAATAAACACCCTGTCCACATAATCCATCAGTATTCAGTAAATTATGAAACTATATCGACATTTGTAGAAAAAATAGCATCGTTCAACAAAGCAAAACTAAAAACAGTTGAATATATATCTAAATCTAGAACACCCTATCTACCATATAGCTCTATAATATTAGATGAGATCATGAGAGCAACAAATCCAAAAAACATAATATGCTCTATAAGCGGTATTAGAGAGGGATCTCTTGCAACAGATTACTTTAAAAATATTGATAACTCTCAAGTTTTTGAAAAATCATTAGAATATATTTCAAAGAAAAGAGGTGATTTGGGATTAACTTACAAAAAGTATCATGAATTTATCAAACCTGTATTTGATGGTAATGAACATTTCGATGAAAAATTGCTTAATTTAGCTTGTGTTTTAAGTCATATGGATTGGGGACTTGGTGCTTTTCAAAAAGCAGAATTAGTTTTTCAAGAAACATTAAATACTCCGTTATTGAGACTTTCACATAAAGAAAGAATTCAAATAGCTCTTTCATGTTATTGGAGGTACTGCAGCATTAAATACAACCCTAAAATAGAATATTTGACATTTTTAAATAATAATGAAATTTTTTCTAGTAAACAAGTTGGTGCAGCCTTAAGATTTGCTCACTCACTTACATCTATTTCTACTATCTTCTTAGAGGAATTTAAATTGTATAAAAGAGGTAACTCTGTATTTTTAAAAATTCCAGCACAACATCAAGAAATAATTTCTAAACAAGTTACAAAAAGATTTAAAGCTCTTGCGCGAGAATTATTTTTAGAGCCGAGAGTAATTTACTCAAATAATTAAAATTTAATTTAACCTATTACAACTTATACGTTAGTGATTTTTTATTAATTAATTTAATATTGTTTGTTAGTTTTAAATTTTTCAATCTTTTTCTAAGAATAATTTTTTTGCGATATAAACAGCAATTAACATACCAATTAATTCTGCAACTATATAAAAAGGAGTGTTTAAATAACTTATACCAGTAAACGACTCTGTGAATGTTCTTGCTATTGCTACAGCAGGATTTGCAAAAGATGTTGATGAAGTAAACCAATAACCAGCTGTAATATATAACCCAACAGATGCAGCTACAGTAATTTTACCTGACTTCATGGATCCAAAAATAATGATTATTAGTCCTAATGTTGCAACAATTTCTGATACAAAAATATAGATACCATCTCTTGATTTTGTCGATAATTCAAAAATCTGATGTTCAAAAAAGAAATTAGCTAAAGCCACACCTAATAAACATCCAAGGATCTGAGCTGAAATATAAAAGGGTAGAAGACGTTTTTTTAGTTTTCCAGTTATTGTCATTGCTATACTAACAAATGGATTAAAATGAGCTCCAGAAACATCTGCAAAAACAGTTATTAGCACAAACAATCCAGCTCCAGTTGCTATAGTATTGGCAATTAGCATTACAGCTATATCATTAGTCAAGTTTTCTGCCATTAAACCTGATCCAACTATGATCATTACTAGATAACAACTTCCAATAAATTCTGAAAGAAAATATCTATTTTTATTTTTCATTTAGCCAATCTTTAATTTTATTACTTATAACATTGAAAGTGTTTCTAATGATTATTTGCTTTTCCTCGTCATTTACATTTTTAAGTTTGTTTACTGGAT
>CACAVT010000004.1 GCA_902536005.1 uncultured Pelagibacteraceae bacterium | reverse complement strand
CAATGTAAAGAAATTCTAAAAACAAAAGTTTTTTGTTTTAAAAATCATTTAGAAATGATTGAAAAAAATATTGTTGATGTGTACTTAATTTCATCTCCTAACTTTACTCATATAGAAATCTTGAAAGATGTAATCAAAACTAAAAAACATATATTAATAGAAAAACCATTATGCACTAATACAAAAGATTGCTTAGAAATAAAAAAACTTACAAAAGATTATCCTTCAGTATTTTGGACTGCAATGGAGTATAGATATATGCCGCCAGTTTCAAAGTTTATTAGTGAAATTCATAATAACAAAATTGGTAATTTAAAAACTTTAACCATAAGGGAACATAGATTTCCTTTTTTAAAAAAAGTAAATGACTGGAATCGTTTTGAAGAAAATACTGGTGGCACACTTGTTGAAAAATGTTGCCATTTCTTTGATTTAATGAGATTGATTATCCAAAGTAAGCCGCTCAGTGTTTATGCAAGTGGTGGTCAAGACGTTAACCATTTAGATGAAGTGTATAATGGAAAAAAGCCAGACATCATTGATAATGCCTATGTGATTGTAAATTTTGAAAATGGAGCAAGAAGTTTGCTTGAGCTTTGCATGTTTGCAGAAAATTCTGATATGCAAGAAGAGCTTGTAGCCACAGGAAATAAAGGAAAAATTGAAACTTCAGTCCCCTCCGATGATTCAGGCAAAACCTCATCAAATATAAGAATTGGAATGAGAGATGGCAAAACACATGTTGAAAACATTGAAGTAGATAAAAAAATTCTTGAGGCTGGCCACCATCATGGATCTACTTACTACGAACACTTAGCTTTTTTGAAAGCTATTGAAAATAATTCAGATCCAGAGGTTTCATTAGAAGATGGTTTAATTGCTGTTGCTGTAGGAGAGGCTGCAGAGCAATCAATAAAACAAGGTCGATTAATAAATCTAGAAGAAATAATTAGTTAAAATAATCTGTAATTTTTTTAACTATAAAGTCACTTACTCTAATGTTTGACTCAGTTGTTACACCAGAAATATGAGGTGTTAATATACAATTCATACCTGGCTTTATCTTGTTGTAAAATTCACTCTCTATTGGTTCTTTTTCAAACACGTCTAGAGCAAAGCCAGAAATATTATTTTTGTTGTAAGCTTCAATTAAATCACTCTCATTTATTATACTCCCTCTAGAGGTATTTATTAAAATCGGTTTATTTTTCATTTGAGAAAATGACGATTTATTTATCAAATTCTTAGTTTCATCAGTTAAAGGGAGGTGTATGGAAATGATATCTGATTTTTCATATATCTCCTTTAAACTTAATAATTTAGCGTCAATTTCTTTATTATTTATTTCCTTAACATAAGGATCGTACACTAAAATCTTTAAACCATTTTTTGAAGAATACTCAGCAACTTTTTTTCCAATTGTGCCAAATCCTATTATTCCTAAATACTTTTGGTTTATTTCTGTAGATTTAATGGTTGTTCTTGGCCATTCACCCTTGATAGTTCCGTTATGAAACATTGGAATTTTTTTAATAAGAGACATGGATGAAAAAACAACATATTCAGCAACAGAATCTGCATTCATTCCTGTAGCTGGTTGAACATGAATATTTTTATTTTTGCAATATTCTGTATCAATATTGTCTAAACCAACACCCAGCCTTCCAATAAATTTTAATTTTATTGCATTTTTTAAAATATTTGAATTCACCTGAGTTTTATTTCTAACAATCAAACCATCATAATCTTGAACCATTGTTATTAGTTTTTTTTCATTTTCACACAATTTTTCATCATACATAACATCAAATTTTTTATTTAAATTTTGTAAACTATTTTGGTTGATGAATTCTGTAATTAAAATTTTAGTCATTAATTTTTTTAAATATTAAACTAAATTAGACAAATCTTTTTTATTATTCTTGTACGTTGGCAGAGGATACTTAAATGCATGTTTTCCAATACGTCTTTCTTTAGCTTTCTCCCACAGAGATAACCATTGTTTAAAATTTTGAACTTTAAGATTTTTTTTATTTTTACTTCTAACATAAAAGTTTGGAAGCGGCTCCCTACCTGATGGTTGTCCTGCAACATTATATCTCAAATCAGCACTAATTCTAAAATCATTTGATCTATTCGGTAATGAGCAGTGAATAGAATGCTTGTGCAATAATATTATATCACCCACATTTGCCTCTAAATAAATGTGTTCCATATCATCAAGTAATTCACTATTTTTTAATTCCACCTGTCCTCTATATCCTGATACGTGGTTTAATAATCCCATTTTATTAATTTTTTTTACTGTAATCATACATCCATTCTTTTTAGTAGTTTTGGTGAAAGGAATCCATACTGTAACCATATCAGTTAATTTTTGTCCTTTAGAATTCAAAACTGCAGCGTCTTGATGCCATGGTGTTCTACCACTTAAGCCGTCATGAATTGATCCTTTTGGTAATTTGTTTTCAGGTTGTTTGATTCTAGTATTTTGAACAGGGTTAGACATTATTTCTTTGCCTAAAATTTTTTCTACAATATCTAAAATACTTTTATTTGTAATTAAATTCCATAATGATTGAGTAGCGAAATAATCACTATCTCTTTTAACATGGTCTCTAGGTAATCTTGTATTAAAGTATTGATCTAGATCATAAATATTAAGTTTTGATATGTATGAATATTTTCTTTTAAAATTTAGATTAAGAACTTTTTTAACCTCAGTTTTTTTTGCATACTTTTGAATGAGACAATCCATGACAAATTCCATATCATTAAGAACTGGTTTTAAGTCTCTTCTATAGTTAAGTATATTTTTAACAATTAAGTAACCATTCTCATATAATTTTTTTTGAAAAGTATTTGTCATTGTTAAAATTTATTTTATCATTGAAATAATTTCAATGGTTTGGTGCTGTGGTTAAATAGTTCGCGTCATGAAAAGAGGTCAACATTCTTTTTTTGTTACTAACTATATGAGGATAATACGAGATTCCTTTATAATTCCATATAACTGGTTTGTTTAAAGCATAACTTCCATAAATAAAAAAACGTTTTGGACAATTTTTCTCTATAAAGCGCTTTACTCCATGATAGGAATTTGGAGTAGATTGAAAAAAAACAACAGTTCCTTTTTTGGGTGTAAAAGACTTAACTATTTCTAGCTCATTTATTTTTGGAAATCTTCTAAAACTTTTTCTTAAATTTTTTTTAATCTTTTTCCTATAGATAGTTAGAGAGCCGCCATTCTTTTTTGGTATGTCTGTTAGATAAATTAAGAAATTATATAACCTAGTTATATCATCCCTATGAGGCCTTAATCTATACCCTCCTTTTGATACTGAAAAATCTATATCTAAATTTACTTTAGGATTAGTATAATTATTACCCAACATTTTTTTTAATTCATTGGAATTTAATTTTTTTTTAATAGTGAACTTTTTAGGATTAAAGGATTTTGGTTTATGTAAATTAACCCACGATCCATCTTTAAAATTTTTTGTGAAAAGATTTTCAATTTTTTTATAAAAAGACTTACTATTAAAAAGCTTAAAAAGTTTTGCAGAGTTAACTGAGTTTTTAATATATGAATTAAAATTTTTCGAACCTTTATTTATTCTGCTTCTACCACCCATAATCATATCATCAAATGATTTAGACTTACTAATTTCTTTAATTAATAAATTACAAATACTTTTAGAAACAACATTGTCACCAACTAAAACTGGAAAGTTACTTTTGATTTTTTTTAATTTATTTGTACTAAGCATTTAGCTGTACATACCTTCTTTCACTTTAATCATTTTATACATAAGGTCATTTAATGGCGTCTTAACACCATGTTTTTTACCTATTTTTGAAACCGCACCACTAATAAAGTCTATTTCAGTTTTTCTCTTGTATTGAACGTCAAAAGCCATTGATGACTTGTTAGTTTGCATTGAATCTACAATTTTATTAAACATAAATAAGCATTCATCTTCAGAAACATTTACACCATCAGCAAGTGCAACTTCTCTAGTTTCTAAAATTATTTCTTTACCTAAACCACGAGATACTTCATTTGCTTTGTTGTTTATATACAAGTCGGTATGATGAAGATCAAAAATTGCAGATAAAGGTCCAATTGCTGTTAGAGCAAAAAGTTTCATCCATTTTCTTTTTTTTACATCTTCAGCCGCAATCATTTCCAAATTATGTGCAGTAAAAGTGTCAGCTATTTCTGTAATTCTTTCTGTTATTCCTCCTTCATATTCACCAATCCAAGATGGTAACGAACCATGATTCATTATATGACCTGGTCCTAAAATATTTGAAGCTTGAGTAGTTGTCCCACCAATTACTTTTTCATTACCCACAATACTCTGAATAATTGCTTCATGACCGATACCATTTTGAAAAGACATGAAGACTGTTTTTTTACCAATAATATTTTTAATACTATTTAGAGCTGGTTCTAATGCAGTTGCTTTACACATAACTATTACAGCATCTATTTTATCTAACGAAGATGGATCTGAAGTGGCTTTAACTTTTATTACTCGATCTCCGCCATGTCCATCCATCTTTAAACCATCTTTATTAATTGCATCAACATGCT
Organism: uncultured Pelagibacteraceae bacterium; assembly: GCA_902536005.1. Taxonomy (GTDB): domain Bacteria; phylum Pseudomonadota; class Alphaproteobacteria; order Pelagibacterales; family Pelagibacteraceae; genus Pelagibacter. Next base: position 41,249 of record CACAVT010000004.1, on the reverse strand, counting down.
CTTTCCAAACATCAATTAAAATTACATTTAAACCTTTTTCTGCAAGCAAACCACCAAACAAGCAGCCCATCGCTCCTGCACCAAGGACAGCTACTTTCAAATCTTTGTTAATCATCGTTACCTTATTTAAAATTATTTATGTATAGAAATTATATATATTATCTATAGACAATATGCAAAATAAATTATAGCTTATTATCATCATGCAATTAAAAATAGAAAAAGGAACTTTTAAAAATTATCTACTAGAAGATATTTCAGATGCGTTAAGAAAAGGATTGTCTGAAAATTTCAAAAACGTTGAGGTAGAAGTGGTAGATTGCCCAAATCTAAGAGATTGGGATTGTCCATCAGAAGGAATTAGTGGAAATCAAAAAATAATAGATGTTGGCGGAGAGCCTTATATGCATGATCCAAAATTTATTGGTGCAGAGTTTGACTATCAAGAAATATCTAAAATGATTGATTCTGAAAAATCTTATGCTTTAGGAGCTGGATCAGGTGCAATGTCATGTTTAGATGGTCATTGTGGAGAATTAGTTATTAATGAAAATTTGATAACTGATGAGTCTAAATCAATAATAGCAAGAGTGAGTCCAGACAAAAAATGTATTGTTGAAAAGTATTCTGCAAAAAAACACGGTGGACTTGGAAACATTTATTATACAGACGGCAAAAAAGGAAAAGTAATTAAAATTAAAATTAAAGGTAGAAATGGAGAACAAGGTTCTTTGCCTCAAGCAATGAGGTCTTCTTTATCAAAAAATTTAAAAATTAAAGATAATGAACATTTGTCTCTTGCTGGCGTATTTAGAGTATTAAATGGAAAAATAAGATCGCATGTGCAACCTGATTATAAAGATATTAAACACGAGTATTATGATCCAAAACAAATGAAATGTGTAAAAGATTTTCTTCAATTTTATGAACCGGTTGGACCAAAATTACAATGTTATTCTATTCTTTGGACTGGTGATCCTACTGGAGGAGAATTAAATCTAAGAGAGTCTGGTGAACATACTCATTTTCATTCTTACGAACATGACAGAGATGCAGGACATTATCATTTTGATGTATCACCTGAAGAAATAGAATATGAAGGTTATTTTAATACCGCAACAGAAGTACATAGAGTTAATAACATTTATAAAGAACTATTAAGTAAAAATAGTATTGAATAGAAAACTCAATGAGTTTAAATTTATTTAAATGAAAAGACAGTTCAAGTATCCTAAGCACTTCGAAGAACAAAAAAAAATTCCAAAACTTACTCAAAAAAGAATTCAATTAGCCGAAATATCACTTGGAGATTTTGAAGGAAGATTAGCTAATGAATTATTGAATTGGTTTTCTTTAACCCCACAACATTGGATAATGTTACATATGGTTATGCTTGCTTATTACAAAAATAAATCAATAACTAAAAATCAATTGCTTAAAGTAATTGAAAAATCATATTTAACCTCAAATGTTTATATCGATACTGCAATTAAAAAAGGTTATTTTAGAATTATAAGAAACGAGAGGGACAAGAGATCTATATTTATTTTACCTTCAGTAATTACCATTAAAACCTTTGAGGAATTTATTGATAGGAGAGATATTCTATATAAAGGAATTAAATGAAGAATATCTATACGTGGGCTGCTAAACCAGCAAAAAGAAATTTGACTGTTGGGGATTTAAAAGCAGCAAAAGGAAAAAGAAAATTTACACAAGTTACAGCGAATAGTGTTGAGGAAGCCGATGCAGCTGAAAAGGCAGGCTTTGACATGATTATATCAAATGCAAAAAACGTAATTCCTGTAAGAGAAGGTTCAAAAAATTTATTTTTAACAGCTGCTTTGGTGTTGAATGAGTTTGTAACTGCAGAAGATATTATGCGTGGAGCTTTTAAAGCATTAGAGAATGGTGCTGATGCAGTTATGACACCAAGAAGTATGGACATAGTTGAAATGCTGGCTAAGGAAGATGTTCCAGTAATGGGGCATTTAGGTTTAGTTCCAAGAAAATCTACTTGGATTGGTGGCTTAAGAGCTGTGGGCAAAACTGCTGATGAAGCTTACGAACTTTTTAAAAAATTTAAAAGATTAGAAGACGCAGGTGCTTTTTCGGCTGAGTGTGAAGTAATACCTGAAAACGTAATGGGTGAAATTTCAAAGCGTACAGATATAGTTACTGTTTCATTAGGTTCAGGTAAAAACGCTGATGTAATGTATTTATTTATGGAAGATATCTGTGGCGATACAGAAAATCCCCCAAGACATTCAAAAGCATATGGAAATTTATTGAAACTTAGAAATGAAATAAAACTAGAAAGAGTAAAGGCTCTGAAGGCTTTTAAAAAAGATTCAATGAATGGAAAATTTCCAGGAAAAAAACAATCTTCTAAATTAGAAAAAAAACAATTCGAGGAATTTTTAGAACAACTTGATTAGTAAGTAGAGTTGTCGTCTTTTTTTGATAAAGAACCCTTCATTTTATCTACTGTGGCTTTAGCCCCAGCACTTAAAGCTCTTAAATCAGATGCTATAGTTACAAAATCAAAACCTTTTTCAATCATCTTAGTAGCATATTCTGTAGTACCGTTATGAATTCCTGCAAAAATATTATTTTTTTTAGCATGTTCTAGAATTCTTAAAATTTCAGAATAAGCTTTTGTAGTCTCTGACCTATCAAAACCAGGTTTTTCACCTATTGCTAAACTTAAATCAGCTGGTCCAATATAAATACCATCGACACCTGGTGTAGACATTATCTCATCAAGATTTTCTAAAGATTCTTTTGTTTCTATCATTGCTAATTTTAGTATTTCTTCATTAGCGTGATCAGCATAATCAGCTCCACCATAAATTAGACCTCGTATAGGGCCAAAACTTCTGTAGCCATCAGGTGGATACATGCATGCTTGAACAAAATTTTCTGCCTCTTTTTTATTGCTTACCATTGGACAAACAATTCCATAACAACCAGCATCTAAAATTTTCATAATTTGACCTGGTTCATTCCAGTTAACTCTAGCTAAAGGAGTTACATCTGTTGTTGATATTGTTTGCATCATCGGAAGTGCATTACTGTAATCAACTAAACCATGTTGCATATCTACTGTAAGAGAATCCCATCCTTGATGAGCCATTGCTTCAGCAGATGCTGTGCTAGGAATGGCACACCAACCATTGATTACAGGCTTACCTTCCTTCATCATTTGTTTGATTTTATTTTTTCTCATTTTCTAGATTTTTAAACCCATGTGAGTGTATTTCACATTTAGATAATCTTTTATCGCACCTGAACCACCTTCACGTCCATAACCAGTTTGTTTTATTCCTCCAAAAGGTGCCTCAGCAATAGCAACAACTCCAGTATTTACTGCAACACAACCTGACTCTAATTTCTCAGATCCAATGTGAGCTTTGTCCATAGAGTTAGTGTATAAATAACTACATAATCCTAAGTCATTATCATTTGCTCTTTCAATCACTTCGTCGAAAGTTTTAAAAGTTAAAATTGGAACTAGTGGACCGAAAGGCTCTTCTTTCATGATTGTAAAATTATCTTTAACGTCATCAAAGACTGTTGGTTCATAATAATATCCCTTATTGAAACCAGAGGGTTTTTGTCCACCCATTAACACTTTAGCTCCTTCCTTTTTAGTAGTTTCAACTAGTTTTTCTATTTCTTCTAATCTCTTTGCAGTAGTTAAAGGGCCCAGATCCACACCTTCGTCCATACCGTTTCCAATTTTTAATTTTTTTGCTCTTTCAATGAAAGCATTAACAAAATCCTCTTTTCTGTTTTCTTGGATATAAAATCTATTAGGTGAAATACAGACCTGACCATTATTTCTAAATTTACCAGTTATTGCTATATCAGCTACTTTGTTCATATCTACATCTTCACACACAATAAAAGGTGAGTGTCCACTAAGTTCCATAGTAACTCTTTGAACTTTATCAGCTGCTTTTTTTAAAATAATTTTACCAACTCTAGTTGATCCAGTAACTGAAACTTTTTTAATTATATCAGACTCCATTAATTCATTTGAAATTTCAGCAGGATCGCCTGACAAAAGACTAACGACACCATCTGGTACACCTGCTTCTTTGCAAATATTTACTAATTCCATTACAGCGCCAGGAGTAATTACATCTGGTTTACAAATTACTGAACATCCTGCAGCTAGAGCAGTAGAAATTTTTCTAGATGCTAAAACTATTGGAAAATTCCAAGGAACTAAAGCTGCAACAACTCCCACAGGCTGATAATAAACATGAACTCTAGTATCTGGAAATCTACTTTGTTGTGTTTGACCATAAATTCTTTTTGTTTCTTCAGCATTCCACTCAAAAATATCAGCTCCACCACCAACTTCACCAACAGCTTCTGCAAGAGGCTTTCCAACTTCAAGAGTTAACCATTTTGCTATAACATCTTTTTTCTCTCTCATCATGTCTGCAATTTTTCTAAGCACGTAAGCTCTTTGCCATGGCGCAGTATTTTTCCAAACTTCCAAACCTTTTTCTGCAGACTTTAACGCTTTTTGTACTTCAATAGATGAAGCTTTTGATGCTTTTCCAATTACTTCTTCTGTTGCAGGGTTGATTACGTCGTAAGTTTCTTTTTTTTCTGCTTGTTGCCACTTACCATCAATGAATTGTCCAAATTTTTCGTACATAGAATTTATTTTTAAGTTTACTTAGTTAGGTTTTTTATTTTATAAATAGAATTATATATAAACACTATACATATTAAAAGATAAACATATTAATGAAAAAAATTACTCTTACATGTGCTCACGCGATAGTAAAATATTTGATTGCTCAGAAAATATTAATTAATGGTAAAAAAGAACCGTTATTTCCAGGTGTCTTTGGGATCTTTGGACATGGAAATGTAGCTTGTTTAGGTCAAGCACTAGAAGAAAGTAAAAAAGAACTTCCAACATATAGAGGACACCATGAGCAAAATATGGCTCTTACTGGAATTGGTTATGCTAGGGCAAAAAGACGACAACAAATTTTTGTAGCAACATCCTCTGTTGGACCTGGTGCAACAAATATGGTTACAGCTGCAGCAGTTGCTTTGAGTAACAGATTGCCTATTTTGTTTCTACCAGGAGACACTTATGCAAACAGAATGCCAGATCCGGTGTTGCAACAAGTTGAGCATTTTAATAATCCTGGAATAACAGCTAATGATGCTTTTAAACCAGTTACAAGATATTTTGATCGAATAACTAGACCTGAACAGATTATTCAATCATTCCCAACAGCAGTTCAAACAATGTTAGATCCTGCAGACTGTGGTCCAGCATGTATTGCTTTAAGCCAAGATGTACAAGGTCAAACCTTTGATTATCCAGAAGAGTTTTTTAAAGAAAGAGTACATGCAATTAGAAGACCAAGACCAGATGAATTTCAAATTAAAGAGGCAGCAGAAAAAATTAAGTCATCTAAAAATCCAATTATAATTTCAGGTGGTGGGGTTTTTTACTCAGATGCAATGGAGGAGTTGAGTCAGTTCGCGATCAAACATAATATACCAGTTACGCAAACTGTAATGGGATATTCTACAATGAAAAGAGACCATTCTCATTTTGCAGGTCAAATTGGTGGATTAGGTGGAAAAAATACAAATACTTTAGCAAAAGAAACAGATTTAGCAATTGCGGTTGGAACTAAACTTGCAGATTTTACAACTGGATCATGGGCAAATTTTGAAAACAAAAATTTTAAACTAGTTTCAATAAATGTATCAAGATTTGATGCTAACAAACATCTAGCGCAAGCTGTCATTGGAGACGCTAAAGTTTCATTAGCAGAGCTTTCACAAGTATTAGGTAGTTGGAAAGCTGGAGAAGAATGGAATAAAAAATCTCAAATTGAACTCAAATCATGGAATGATCATATAGATAAAGAGAGTGCGCCGACAAATCAAGAAGTTCCAAGTTATGTCCAGGTAATTGGTGCAATTTATAGAAACTCTGACCCAACAGATATTGCAGTTACCGCAGCAGGAGGCTTAGTTGGTGAAGTTGTTCAAGTTTGGAGACCTAGAGAATTAAATACTCATGAAACAGAGTGGGGTTTTAGTTGTATGAGTTATGAAATTTCAGGAGCACTTGGAATAAAAATGGCAAATCCAAATAAAGAAGTAATTTCTTTTGTAGGAGATGGCTCTTATCTCTTAAATAACACAGATATTTATTCATCAGTTATTACAAAAAATAAATTAATAATTATAGTTTGTGATAACGGTGGGTTTGCAGTTATCAATCGACTTCAATTATTTAAAGGTGGTAAAGAATATAATAACTTATTAAAGAGCTCTAATACTCCTGGATTAGTTGATGTTGATTTTGCAAAACACGCAGAAAGTATGGGAGCTAAATCTGAACATGTTAATTCAATTTCAGATCTTGAAGCTGCATTTAAAAGAGCAAAAGCATCTGATGTAACATACGTTATTTCAATTAAAACTCATGCTTATAAGTGGGTTGAGGGTTCTGCTTTTTGGGACAGTCCAACACTTGAAATTCCTAAAACCAAAGAAAATGAAGAGGCTTTAAAACTTTATAAAGAAGGAAAAGATAAACAAAGACAAGGCGTATAAATCTTTATGAATAAAATTTTTAAGGTCGGTCTTATAGGCTGTGGTCACATCGCTGAGACATACTTTAGAGGGCAACAATATTTTAATAATTTTAAAATAATTGCCTGTGCAGATATTGATCAAAAAGCAGCCGATAAATGTGCAAAATTATACAATATTAAATCTAAAACAGTTTCAGAAATTTTAAAAGATAATGAAATAGAAGTTATTTTAAATTTAACAATTCCACAATCTCATTATTCAGTATCAAAAAAAGTTTTGAACTCAGGTAAACATGTTTATTCAGAAAAACCACTAGCAACTTATTTTGCAAAAGGTAAAGAACTTGTCTCACTAGCAAAAAAAAATAAACTTTATCTTGGAAATGCTCCAGATACATTTTTAGGTGGAGGAATTCAAAAAGCTAGAGAATTAATTGATTCAGATTTGATTGGAGAGATTAAACTTGGTAATGCAATTTTCGCATTTCCTGGAGTAGAGTCTTTTCATCCAAAACCTGAATCTTGGTATAAAAAAGAAGGAGGTCCAGTAATCGATATGGGACCATATTTTTTTACAACATTGGTAAATTTACTTGGACCTGCAAAACAAGTTCAAGGAAGAACATTAACTGCTTTTAAAAAGAGAATTTATGGAGTGGGACCTAAAAAAAATAAATCATTTAAAGTAGAAACACCTACAACATATTTAGCGACAATCCAATTTCACAGTGGTGCTATAATTCAGGTAACACTCTCATTTGATGTAATTAATCATCAAAGAAACCATATGGAGCTTTATGGTACAAAAGGATCGATTATTGTTCCAGATCCTAATATGTTTGGGGGTTCTGTTTTTATTTCTGTTACAGAAGGTGGAAAATGGGGTGAACATAAAACAGACAAGATGCATTTAGGAAAGATAAACATAACCTCATCTAGTGGAAGATCAAATGAAGCTGCTACAAATGCAAACTATCGGAGTGTTGGTTTATCTGAAATGTTATATTCTATTCAAAAAAACAAAAAACATAGGTGTTCAGGTGATTTATCTTTACATGTATTAGATATAATCGAGTCAACCATGAGGGCAGCTAACACAGGAACTCCTCAAAAAATAGAAACAAAATGTGATAGACCAAAAAAATTTACTGAAGAAGAAGTAAAAAAAATTTTAATTTAGATGTCAAAACCAATTGTTATATCTGATCCTTTTCCAAGAACATTGGATCTGATTTTTACAAAAAAAAAATTAAAAGAATTAAAAACAAAATATAAAGTTTTAATAGCACCTAATAAAAAAAAAAGACAATTTTATGAAAACTATATTAATAAAGCTACTTTCATTATGGGTCAGCCAGACTTAGATAAAAAAATTTTGTCAAAAGCAAAAAAATTAAAAGCAATAATAAATGTTGAAAGTAATTTTATGAATAATGTTGATTATACTTATTGTTCTCAAAATGGAATCCATGTAATCGCAACCTCTCCAGTATTTTCAAAGCCTGTAGCAGAAATTGCATTAGGAATGACACTTTCTTTATTAAGAAATATTCATAATGCTCATTTTGATTTTTTAAAAGGTGAAGAGAAATATGGATTAGAAAGCAATTTAAAAGCATCACTTTTATCAGGAAAAAAAATTGGATTATTAGGATTTGGTGACCTAGCAAAATCGTTATATCCACTGTTGCTGCCTTTTACTAAAGATATAAATGTTTATGACCCTTGGTTGTCTAAGAACAAAATTAAAAGCTTTGGATTTAATCCAGTTAGCTTAAATAATATGTTTAAAACGTGCGAAATTATTTATGTATTAGCAGCAGTAACAACTAAAAATAAAAATTTAGTAAATAAACGTTTGATTAATAAAATGAAAACTAACTCATTATTTATACTGATGAGTCGAGCAGCAGTTGTAAATTTTAAAGACTTGATCACGAGAGTTAAAAAGGGAGATATTTATGTAGCTACAGACGTATTTCCTGAGGAGCCAGTGAGAAAAAATGACCCAATCAGAAAAGTTAAAAATATTTTGTTTTCATCACACAGAGCTGGAGCTTTGACAGAGGCTTTTTTTGCTATGGGGGACATAGTTTTAAAGGACATGCATTTAATATCAAAAAATTTAAAACCTAAATTTTGTAAAAAGGCCGAATTAAAGACAGTAGGATTATTAGCTTCAAAACCAGTTGCAATTAATTGATATTTTAATAATTTTATAATTTATGTCATCAACTAGCAATCCACTACTAGAAGCAAAAGGAATAACAAAATATTTTGGAACCATAACAGCATTGGAGAACGTAAACTTAAAAGTTCACGCAGGAGAATGCTTAGGTGTTGTTGGAGATAATGGAGCTGGGAAATCAACTTTGATGAAAGTATTATCTGGTCTTTATAAACCTAGTGCAGGCTCATTATTCTTTCAAGGCAAAGAGAAAATTTTAGAAAGTCCAAGAGACTCTCAAAACTTAGGATTAGAAATGGTTTATCAAGATCTTGCATTAGCAGGTAACTTACCAATAGGAGAAAATATATTTCTTGGAAGAGAACCCACTAAAAATTTAGGATTTATAAAATTATTAGACTTTAATAAAATAAAAGAATTAACAAATGCTCATCTAGATAAATTAAAAATAAATGTAAAAAGTGCAGATCAAAAAGTAGAGGAACTATCAGGCGGTCAAAGACAAGCTGTTGCAATAGCCAGATCTACAGCTTTTAATGCTAAAGTAGTTATTATGGATGAACCAACTGCTGCATTAGCAATTAAAGAAGTGGGTAAAGTATTAGATCTGATTAATAGTTTAAAAAAAACAGGTGTTGGAGTGATTGTAATAAGTCATAGAATGGATGATATATTTACAGTATGTGACAGAGTAATGGCTTTGTTTCAGGGAACAAATTTTGCAGAAGCAAGTCTATCAAATACTTCAAGAGATGAAGTAATTGGATGGATCATGGGTAAAAAATAATATGGAAGATAAAGATAAAAAAATAGAAAGCTTACATTTAAAATTAATTCCGTACTTTGAAAAGTATGGAATACTTCTTTTGTTAGTTCTTATGATTCTAGTAATGCATATTTTGCAACCAGATGTATTTCTTTCATGGAGAAATGTAACAAATGTTTTTAAACAAATATCCTGGCAATCAATGTTAGCTCTAGGAGTATTCATGGTAATTGTGACAGCAGGTATAGATCTTTCTGTTGGCTCTATAATGATGTTATCTCTTATGATTTTAGCTGTCGTTGCAAAAGCAGGCGCCCCCTGGTTCATTGTAGTACTTACACCATTGATTGCAGGTTTTTTATGTGGGTTATTTAATGGTTTGGGCATTACTTTATTAAGAATGCCTCATCCTTTTATAATGACTTTGGGTACACTTTATATATTTAGAGGTGCAGGAAACTTAATTTCAGGTGGTACTCCTATTAGTGGTTTTACTGATGAAGTTAGATATTTGGGACATGGAAGAATTGATCTTCAATGGTTGGGATTAGAAAAATCTCAATATTTACCTGTAAGTTTAGTATTAATTGCAATTGTTTATATAATTTTTTGGATTTTTTTAAATAAGAGTAAAACTGGTAAATGGATCTATGCAATTGGAGGCAATCCAAATGCAGCTAGAGCTTCGGGAATAAATGTAAACAAAATTTTAATTATTGTTTATTCTTTGTGTGGTTTTTTATCTGGTATTGGTGCTTTAATTTTAGCTGGAAGAACTGACTCTGGATATCCAAATGCTGGTCTTCAATCAGAACTTGATGCGATTGCTGCTTGTATTATTGGTGGTGCAAGTTTTTTTGGAGGAAGAGGAACTGTATTAGGAGTTTTTGCTGGCGTTATGATAATGGGTATCTTAAGGAATGGACTAAATTTAATGGATGTTAGTTCTTTTTGGCAGCAAGTATTAATTGGTTCGATAATAGTTTTAGCAGTTTATATTGACGTCTTAAGAAGAGACATAGGTACAAGAAAATAATACACGTCAAAGTTGTTCTAATCATACTTAGAACAGTTCTTATTAACAGTTGAATTTATATCAATTTTTATATTAAATTTATTTTTAAAAAACAACTAAGGGGAAATATATGAAAAACTTAACAAAAATAATTAGTGTAATTATTACTTCTGTTTTTCTATTAGCAAGTTTTTCAACAGGGGCATTTGCTGGAAAAAAAATATTATTCAGCATTAAAGGACCTGGATCAGGTAATCCTTTTTGGGCATCTGTAGAAAAAGGAGCTAAAGAAGAAGCAGCAAAATTAGGTGTTGATTTAGTTTTGGTTGCACCACCGCAAGAAGGTGATGTTCAAGCTCAAATTAACCAAGTTGAAGACCAATTAGCAAAAGGTGTTGATGCTATCGCTTTAGCGCCAGGAGATCCAAATGCTTTTGCTCCAATCGTAGACGATGCGATTAAAAGTGGTGTTCCAGTTGTATTTGTAGATACAAAAGGAATTAATGAAGGAGTAACTTTTATTGGAACGAACAACATGAATGGTGCAGAGTTAGCTGCTAAATTTATTTGTGACAAAACTCCAAAAGGTTCAGATGTTGCAATTTTAACTGGTATTGAATCTCAATCAACAGCATTACTTAGAAGAGATGGTGCGATTAAAGGTTTTAAAAATTGTGGATTAAATATTGTTGCAACTCAAACTGCTGAGTGGGATACTGCTAAAGGTAGATCTGTAACTGAGTCAATCATTTTAAAAAATCCTAACATCAAAGCTATATTTGCTTCAAATGATAATATGGGCTTAGGTGCTATGCAAGCTCTTAAGGATGCAGATATGAACAATGTAGTTGTTGTGGGATTTGATGCTACTCCAGATGCAGCTACAAGTATCTTAAAAGGAGAGATGACAGCAACAATTGCTCAGTTTTCTTATAACATGGGTGCATATGGAGTTAAATATGCTCTTGAATTAGCTAATGGTGGAAGTATTGATCCAAATATCGATACAGGAACACAATTAGTAACAAAAGAAAACGCTAACGATTTTAAATAATCGATAGGTATATAATTTTAAAAAAAGGGTGGAATTTAATTCCACCCTTTTTTTTTATGTAATATAATAATTCATGCTTATTAAAATTGATCCAGTATTAAGCCCAGATTTACTTTTTCATTTAAGATCTATGGGTCATGGAGAAAAACTGATATTAGCTGATGCTAATTTTCCTGCAAATACTACAAACGATAAAATAATAAGATTAGACGGAGTCGGTATAAAAGAAGCTGCCTCTGCCATACTTTCAGTTTTTCCACTAGATAGTTTTATTAATTCAAAAGGAGGATCTCCAGCTTTAAGAATGGAAGTAGATGATAAACCTGATGAGTTAACTGAAACACATAAAGAATTTATTGAAATTGTAAAAAAAATCTCAGGAGATAATTGGAATGTGGGATCAATTTCAAGACAAGAGTTTTATCAAGAGGCAAAGAAAGCTTATTGTATAGTTACTACAACAGACGCAAGACCGTTTGGTTGTTTTATTCTCACCAAAGGAGTCATTTTACCTGACGGAAACGTTTGGACTTAAAAAATGAAAATCATTTCAGTTTTTGGTGTATTTGTTGCAGATCTTTGTTTCATATCTAATGCGATCCCTGAAAAAGGACAAACTATTCTAGGTTCACAACATATTATTGGACCAGGTGGAAAAGGGTCAAATCAAGCAATTGCAGCAGCTAAACTCAATGGGAGTGTAAATTTTATCACAAAAATAGGTAATGATAAAAATGGTGAGATGGCTTTAACTTTATATAAAGAATTGGGCATCGACACTGCTTGCATAATTCAAGACGAAAATCACTCAACTGGAGTTGCAGGAATAATGGTAAATGAAAAAACAGGTGAGAATGCAATAAATATAATACCTGGTGCTGCTGGTACTCTTACCTATGATGATATTGAAAAAAATTTAAATTTTATTGCAAAAGCAGAAATATTTTTAACACAACTAGAAACACCTTATGAGGTTACTAGTTATGCATTAAAAAAAGCTAAAGAAAAGGGACTAGCCACAATATTAAATCCAGCACCAGCATGCAAAATCAAAGATGATGATTTTAAATTAATAGATTTTTTTACACCAAATGAAACTGAAGCAGAATTTTATTTAAATAAAAAAATTGAAACAGAAAAAGATATTAAAAATGCTTCAGAAGAATTTTTAAAAAAAGGTATTAAAAATATTGTTATAACATTAGGAGAAAAAGGATGTTATTTTGCAAATAAAAAAGAAAATTTTTTCGTAGAAGCATTTAAACTTAAAGACCCAGTCCTTGATACAACTGGTGCAGGAGATGCTTTCAACGGTGCTTTAGCTGTTGGGTTATCAAAAGATTTAGATATTAAAGAAGTACTTACTTTTGCGAATAAGGTAGGAGCAATTTCAACTACAAAACAAGGCGCAGCAGCCTCAATGCCATCAATGGAAGATTTAAATAATTATTAATACTATTTCCAAAAATGAAAACTGAATATTTTGATCTTAAAAATAAAAGAGCTTTAGTTTCAGGTGGAGCTTCGGGAATTGGATCATCAATTGTTGAAAATCTTTGTGAGCAAGGAGTTGAAGTATATTTTTTTGATATTGATAAAAAAGAGGCAAAAAAAACCATAAATAAAATTAAAAAAAAAAAATTTAAAACACCTTCATTTGTAGAATGTAATATTAAAAATATTAAAAAATATAAATCATCAATCTTAAACATTATTAAAAAACAAGGTCCTATTGACATTTTAGTTAATAATGCCTCTAACGACCAAAGACATAGTTTAGAGAAAATTACAGAAAAATATTGGGACGATAGAATGGCGATTAATTTAAAGCATTATTTGTTTGCAATACAATCAGTTAAAAAAAGCATGATAAAAAACAAAGGTGGATCAATAATAAATTTAGGTTCTGTCAGTTGGGTTAGGGGAGCAGTAATGTTTCCAGCATATAGTACTGCAAAAGCAGGAATTCATGGATTGACAAGATCATTAGCAAGAGATTTAGGAAAACATAATATAAGAATTAACTCAATTGCACCTGGTTCAATCGCAACAGCTAGACAATCCAAATTGTGGCTTAATCCGAAATTCAAAGAGGAAATATTAAAAAATCAGGCTTTAAAAAAACAATTATTACCTGAAGATGTTTCAAAAATGGTTTTATTCTTAGCCTCAGATGTTTCATCAGGATGTACAAAACAAAACTTTACAGTGGATGCAGGATTAATTTAGTTTTTTTTATTTTGCGACATTGATAAAGCAATTTTAAAAGAATTTAAAATTGGATCTAAGTTAGCTTCATTTTTTCCTGCAATCGCAAATGCTGATCCATGTGCAGTAGTAGTTACTGGTACAGTTAATCCACCCTGAACTGTTACTCCTCTATCGAAACCAAATGCTTTAAGACCAGATTGTAACGCGTCATGATACATGCCAACCATACAATCATGGTTTTTATTTTTGTAGGCTACAACAAATGAGGTATCGCATGGTAATGGACCATCAACATTGTAACCAAGTTTTTTTGCTTCCTCAATTGCAGGAATGATTTCGTCTTTTTCTTCTGAACCAAACTCTGCATGGGGATTAAGTGCCTGAATAGCAATTCGAGGATTTTTTACACCATTTAACTCCATAACTTCATTTATTAGTTTTATTGGCTTCATGATATTTTCTTTTGTAATATGTTGAGCAACTTCTTTTATTGGAATATGTGATGTTACTCTTGCTGTCCAAAAATTATCTATGACATTAAATTCACAACAAAAACTATTTACCTCAAGTTTCTCAGCCATAAGTTGTAATTCATCTGAATGTTTATTTCCTCCAAGTTTTAAACTTGTTTTATTCATGGGTGCAAAATTAATTGCATCAATTTTTTTTTCTTTTGCGAGTGTCAATGCTAAATCTAAAGCTTCCAATACACTTTCACCAGATTCTTTTGATGGTTCAGCTAATTTATATTTATGATTTTTTCCTTTAGAAATATCTAATAAAAATCTATTTGCTTTATCAAAATTCACTTCATCAAAATTTTCTACAACATCTATATTATGAGAAATTCCTGTAATACTATTCCCACTTTCAAATACTTGCTTTTCACCAATTATGACAATGTTTGCTTTTTTTGTCATTTCATCATTTAAAAGCTTTGAAATTAACTCTGGTCCAATCCCTGCTGGATCACCAAGTAGAAGAGCAATGTTAGATTTATTTTCAATCATTTTTTCCTTTACGTCTTGTAGCAGATTATGTTTAAATTATTAAATATAAATTAACTAAAGAGGGAAATAATGAAAAAAAGCTTTAAACTATTTTTAGCAGCTGCTTTTCTAGTAACTGAATTTTTTGTTGTAGCTCTTCCATTAATGATCACATCAGCTAAAGCTGATGGTCATCCAATACAAGCAATTACTCACGCTGGTTTTGGTGGTGGAACTGACGTTACTACTAGAATGATGTTATTAAGAGCAAGAAGAGTCCTTAAGCAGGATATGCAATTAGTAAACAAAAAAGGTGGTGGAGGAGCAACATCTATGGATTACATGATGTCTTTACCAGCCGATGGAAATCACACTTTAACTTGGACTACAGGTCATGCTGTATCTATGGCTTTAGGTAAAACTAAAGTTAAGTTAAGTGATATGCAACCACTTGCTAGAGGAACTGATGATCCTCAATTGTTTGTTGTTAATTGCAAAGCAGACATCAAAGATGCTAAAAAGTTTATTAGTACACAAAAATCAAAATCACTAAAATACGGAACTACTCATACTGGTGGTATTGATGATGTTAGTGCAATCGCATTTACAAAAAAAGGTGGATTAAAAGATCCAACTATTGTTGCATACAAAGGTGTTGCACCAATTAAAACTAACCTTATCAAAGGAGATATTGATGTGGGTGTTTTAAACTTGGGTGAAGCATTAACTGAAATTAATGAAGGCAAACTTTGTGTATCAGTTGTATTAGCAAATGAAAGAATGGCTAAAATTGGAGATTCTCCAACAGCTAAAGAATTAGGAATACCTGTTTCTTTATCTACTGTTAGAGGATTTGTAACTAAAAAAGGTGCTCCAGCAGACAGAGTAAAACAATTAGAAGCTGGAATGATGAAAGCTATGAGCCACAACTACTACAAAAATTTCTTAACAGAAATTGGTCTTGATGAGACAAGTGTAGTTGGTGCAGATGAGTGGGGTAAGCAAATGGAAGAAATGCTTACAGAAATGACTGCTCAGCTTAAAGCTTTAGGTTACATTAATTAATCTAATTAAAAGTACATTTGATATGAAAAATGTACAAAAATCAAAAAGGGCAAACAAAAGTTTGCCCTTTTTTTTTAAAGATGAATTTAAGGTTTCGTTTGTAATTATTTTTATATCGTTAATTCTATTAGTCACAACTTTTACGTTTGATATAGTTCCTCCAATTTTAAATAGAGGAATTCAGCCAGCAACATTTCCAAAAGCATTATTAATTTTGATAATTGCTATGACATTAATTGTCTATTATTTAGCAACTAAAAATCCTTGGAAAATTGAAAAAAAATTACCTAGATCATTTTTCTTAACATTGTTTAGTTTCATTATATTTGTAATAGTTTCCAAAGCTTTAGATTTCTTTTTAGCCATATCAGCCCTATCAATTTTTGTAGCTTATTATTGGGGTGAAAAAAGATTATTTTATTTATTATTGGTTGGAATTATTTTTCCAATCATTGTCTTTGTTTTTTTTGAAACAATTTTAGGTTTAAGATTTCCCCCAGGAATAATTACTAACATTTACTATAGTTAAATGGATAATCTATTATTAATGCTGGCACCACTTTTCAGTTCTAAACTATTATTAGTTTTATTTTTTGGAACTTTATTTGGTTTAATATTAGGTGTGTTGCCTGGGTTAGGACCAACAACAGGAGGAGCATTGATCTTACCTTTTACAATGACTCTAGATCCATTATCTGCAATTGTTTTATTAACTTCCATCTATTGTGCAGGAACTTATGGTGGTGCAATAACTGCTGTACTTATTAATACACCAGGTACCCCAGCAGCTGCAGCCACTTGTTTAGATGGCTATCCTTTAGCACAAAAAGGCGAAGCTGGAAGAGCTTTAGGTATGGCAACAGTATCAAGTACTGTTGGGGGCATTTTTAGTGTCGTTATATTAGTTTTCTTTGCTCCAATATTGGCGCAACTTGCTTATGAATTTGGTCAACCAGAATACTTTGCATTAGCAATATTTGGTTTAACAATGTTAGCTTCAATAGGTGAGGGTAGCCCAATTAAAAATTTAATTGCAGGCGCATTTGGAATACTGATTTCTACAGTTGGTAAAGATTTTATGACTTCAATTGATCGTTTTACTTTTGGGATTAATGAATTAACTGAAGGAATAGGTTTTATACCAGTTGTAGTTGGACTTTTCGCAATGAGTGAAATGTTAACTCAATCAACTTTAATCAATCAAGTATTTAACAGAATAGCTTTAAAAGCAATTAAGCTTCCTAGCAAAGATGATTATAAAAAAACTTGGAAAACAATATTACGATCAAGTGGAATAGGATCATTTATTGGAGTACTGCCTGCAGAAGGTGGAACAGTTGCATCTTTAATTGGTTATTCTGAGGCTAAGAGATTTTCAAAAAATCCAGAAGAATTTGGTAAAGGATCTATTGAAGGCATTGCTGGTGCTGAGGCTGCAAATAATGCTGCAACAGGAGGTGCGATGGTTCCAACTTTAGCGTTGGGTATTCCTGGTAGCGCAACAACAGCGGTTATACTTACTGGCTTGATTATTCATGGAGTTAGACCTGGACCAGATTTGTTTAGAGAGCAGCCAGATTTCTTATATGGAATATTTGGTGCTATGTTGATTGCTAATATTCTCTTTTTTATTTTTGGTTTTTTTGGAGCAAAAATATTTGCAAGAATAACTTTAGTACCTAATAAAATCTTATGGCCAATGATATTCGCAGTTTCAGTATGTGGAACTTATTCTTTAAATCAATCCATAATAGATGTTTGGATAATGTTATTCTTTGGAGTGCTAGGTTTCTTTATGAGAAGATATGGTTTTTCTGTTGTTCCAGTTATTATTGGATTAATTTTAGGCGAGCTAGTTGAAGGAACTCTAAGACAATCTCTAGTTATATTTGATGGTAATTGGCTAATGTTTTTCACAAGACCAATTGCTTTAACATTCTTCATTTTGTCTTTAATTGCTTTAGCTTTTCCTTTAATAAGATCAAGAAAATTTAAAAAAAAACAATGATAAAGTATGATTTAAATAATCGAGTGGCAGTTGTTACTGGTGGGGCCCAGGGTTTTGGTTTAGCAATAACTGAAAGATTTATTGAAGCAGGAGCTAAAGTTGTAATTTGGGATATTGATGAAAATGCTGCTAAAGATGCGATTGTTAAAGTTAAATCAGAAAACCTAAGTCATCAGATTGTAGATGTAACTAATTTTGAAATAGTAAATGAAAATTTAAAAGAAGTAGAGAAAAAACATGGAAAAATAGATATTTTTGTAAATAATGCAGGTATTGCAGGCATGAATACTACTGTTGCTGAATATCCTTTAGATGAATGGAAAAAAGTAATGAACTTAAATTTAAATTCAGTTTTTTATTGTTGTAAAGCAGTTGTTCCATTTATGTTAAAAAATGATTATGGAAGAATAGTAAATATTGCATCTATTGCAGGAAAAGAAGGCAATCCTAACGCAAGTGCATATAGCACCTCAAAGGCTGGCGTTATAGGTTTAACAAAATCTCTAGGTAAAGAGTTAGCACAAAAAAATATAGCTGTTAATTGCGTAACCCCAGCAGCAGCTAAAACAAGAATTTTTGATCAAATGACTGAAGAACATATAAATTATATGTTATCAAAAATTCCTAGAAACAAATTTGCTAAGGTTGAGGAATTAGCATCATTAGTTACTTGGTTGGCTAGTGAGGAAAATTCATTTTCGACAGCTGCAGTTTTTGATTTAAGTGGTGGAAGAGCTACATATTAGTTATGCAAGTAGGTATTGATGTAGGAGCAACTAAAATTGAGAGTGTTGTGCTCGAGGAGAATGGGAACGAAAAACATAGATCAAGAATATCGTGTCCAAAAGAGTATACTCAAATTATAACTGCGATAAGAGATATCCATAGAAAATTAGAACAAGATTTTAAACAAGAACTTCCAATTGGTGTTTGTCATCCAGGAGTTCATTCTCCCCAAACAGGATTAGTAAAAAATGCTCCAAATATAACTTGGTTAGAAAAAAAACCATTTCAAAGAGATCTACGTAAAGCCCTTGGAAAAGAAGTGTTTTGTGAAAATGATGCAAATTGTTTTGCTTTATCTGAAGCAATAGATGGAGCTGGTACACATTATAAAATCGTTTATGGAATTATATTAGGTTCAGGAGTTGGAGGTGGCTTAGTAATAGACAAAAAAATTATTACTGGCTCGAATGGAGTAGCAGGGGAATGGGGACACAACCAAATTCCATATTTTGCAGCTAAGAAAGAAAATTTTGATTCAAGTAATGCAAGGGAAGCAGAGATTGAAAGTTTTTTATCTGGTTTAAGTTTAGCAAAAAGATTTAAGAAACTTTATGGAAAAAATTTAAAAACAAATGAAATTTTTGAATTAAATAGAAAACATGATTTAGATGCAGAAAGATTTATAGATGATTTTAAAGTAAATTTAGCAATGTCTCTTTCAAGCATCATAAATATTTTAGATCCTGATGCTTTTATATTTGGAGGAGGTGTTTCAAACGAAATTGATTTTTTGCACGAAATAGATTCATTAGTTAGAAAATTTGTCATAGGAAGAGAATATGAAGGTGTTTTTTTAAAACCGAGATACGGAGATGCTAGTGGAGTTAGAGGTGCTGCTAGATTAGGAAGAAGCGCGACATATTAGAATTTCAACTAAAAGTAGAATCAAAAAAAAAATTTTTTTTTATAATTAAAAAAAACATTGCTAAATAAGGAAAAAAATCAATTTCAACTTTTAGTTGAATGACGTTTTTTTAGTTATCAATTGAGAATTATTCTACTTATAGTTTCGTTTTTAAAAAAATAGTTAACTAATAAAAAGAGGAAGAGAAGATATGAAAAAAATAATGATCGCTTTAATTACATTGGCGTTCACATCTACTTCATCAATTGCAGGACCTAAGATCGAGGTATTGCACTGGTGGACGTCTGGTGGTGAAGCTGCTGCACTTAAAGTTTTAAAAGATGATTTCGCTGCAAATGGTGGTGAATGGATGGACATGCCTGTAACAGGTGGTGGTGGAGATGCTGCTAACGTTGCACTAAAAGCAAGAATCGTTGCTGGAGATCCTCCATCTGCATCTCAAATTAAAGGACCTACAATTCAAGAGTATGATCAAGAAGGTGTTGTAGCCCCATATAACATTGATGAAGTTGCTAAAGCAGAAGGTTGGGATAATTTATTAGACCCAATGATTGCAGCAATTCACAAGTGTGAAAATAATAGCGGACCTTATTGTGCTGCTCCAGTAAACATTCACAGAATTGACTGGATGTGGGCAAACAAAGCTGTATTTGATGCAAACGGTATTTCAGTTCCAACTACTTGGGATGAGTTAAATGCTGCTGCTGAAAAATTACAAGCTGCTGGTATCATTCCATTTGCACATGGTGGTCAAGCTTGGCAAGATGCTACAGTATTTGAAGCAGTTGCTATGGGTATTGGAGGAAATAACTATTACAAAAATTGTTATGTAGATCTTAAAGAAAGCTGTTTAAGAAGCGAAACAACAGTTAAAGTTTTTGATCAAATGAGAAAACTACAAGGGTTTACTGACGAAGGTAGTCCAGGAAGAGACTGGAACGTTGCTACTGGTATGGTTATTGAAGGAAAAGCTGGTTTCCAAATTATGGGTGACTGGGCAAAAGGTGAATTTACAGCTGCAGGAAAAGTTCCAGGTGTAGATTACTACTGTGCTGCCACTCCTTCAAACAATGGATACTTATATAACGTAGATAGTTTTATCTTTTACAAATCTAGCGATCCAGATAAACAAGCTGGCCAAAAGTTATTAGCTAAGCTTATGATGGGTAAAAACTTTCAAAAAGTTTTCAACCTATACAAAGGTTCTATCCCGGCACGTTTAGACGTATCAATGGATGAATTTGACAAGTGTGCAAAAACATCTAATGCAGATATTAAAACTGCAGGTGCAAGCGGTGGATTAGTTCCAAGTTTTGCTCACGGTATGGCTCAAGGTAATACTATGAAAGCTGCCCTTCAAGATATCATTACAGAGCACTTTAACTCTGATATGTCATCTGTAGATGCTGCTAACGCTTTAGCTGACTCAGTTTTAGCTAATATGTAGTACATAAAAATTAAAAGGCCACTTTTGATAAAGTGGCCTTTTTTTTTAAATCTAAAAATAAAAAATATTTATAATGTTCAAGTGGTTAGAAAAAAATTTACCTAAAATTGTAATGGCCCCAGCTGTTGGTTTGATTGGCTGGTTTGTTTATGGATTTGTACTTTGGACTTTATATATATCTTTTACGAATTCTAAAATTCTACCAAAGTATGAACTTTGGGGATTTGGACAGTATGAAAAACTTTGGGCATCAAGAAAATGGCTTATTGCAGTAGATAATTTGCTTATTTTTACGGCACTATTTTTAATCTTCTGCGTTGTTATAGGAATAATTCTTGCAATTTTTTTAGACCAAAAAATCAGAGCAGAGGGTTTGCTGAGAACAATTTATTTATATCCAATGGCGCTATCTTTTATCGTTACAGGTACCGCATGGAAATGGATATTAAATCCAACTTTAGGTATCCAAAAAATGTTTAGAGATTGGGGTTTCGAGAACTTCACCTTTGATTGGTTAGTAGATAGGGAGATGGCCATTTATACCATAGTTATAGCAGGCGTTTGGCAATCTGCAGGGTTTGTGATGGCGCTATTTTTAGCTGGATTAAGGTCAGTAGAAGATGAAATTGTTAAGGCAGCAAAAATAGATGGTGCAAGTTTATTTACGGTTTACTGGAAGATTTTACTTCCAATGATGAGACCTGTATTTTTTACAAGTTTTGTAATTTTAGTTCATATATCTATAAAAAGTTATGATCTTATCGTAGCACTGACACAAGGTGGACCAGGTATATCAACAACTATGCCTGCTTTATATATGACACAAACTGCATTTCATAAAAGCCAGGTTGGTTTATCTGCAGCGAGTGCGATGATGATGTTTATGGCTGTAGCTGCTGTAATTATCCCATATTTATATTCAGAATTAAGGAGAGAAAATGCAAGATAGTTTGAAATCTTCTTCTTATCAGCAATTAGAACAAAAATCTAAATATACAAACATATTTTTGAGATGGTTTTTATATTTTATTTTAATTCTTTTTGCTTCTTATTTTATTTTTCCACTTTACGTGATGGTTGTTACTTCGTTAAAGACAATGGAAGAGATCCGTCAAGGAACACTTTTAAGTTGGCCAAGCGGATTAAATTTGGAATCTTGGGCTGTAGCGTGGGGTGGTCGAGGATATGGAGCTGGTGATACTTTTTTAAGACCATATTTTTGGAATTCAATCAAGATGGTTGTACCAGCAGTATTTTTTTCAACATTTATTGGAGCGATGACAGGTTATGTTTTAACTAAATGGAGATTTAAAGGGGATCAGTGGGTTTTCCTTTTTTTATTATTTGGATGTTTCATACCTTTTCAAGCAATATTGCTACCAATGGCCAGAACCCTTGGAGTATTAGGAATTTCAAATTCAGTAATTGGGTTAGTTTTAGTTCATACAGTTTATGGAATACCTTTTACCACATTATTTTTTAGAAATTATTATATTTCTGTTCCGACAGAACTAGTTAAAGCTGCCAGAATAGATGGAGCTGGGTTTTTTAAAATATTTTTCAAAATTTTACTTCCAATATCAGCACCAATTATTGTTGTAACTGTAATTTGGCAGTTCACACAAATATGGAATGATTTTTTATTTGGATCAACCTTCTCATTTGGAGAAGCAGCACCTATACAAGTTGCATTAAATAATATGGTTTTATCAAGTACAAGTGTGAAAGAATATAATGTAGATATGGCTTCAGCTATTATAGCCGGTATTCCAACACTTATAGTTTATGTATTGGCAGGTAAATATTTTATTAGAGGATTAACTTCAGGAGCAGTGAAAGGATAACAATGAAAACGTTAAAAATTGAAGAACTATCAAAAAACTTTGGATCGACTGAGGTTTTAAAAAAAATAAATTTAGAAATAGATGAAGGAAATTTCCTAGTTCTTTTAGGACCATCTGGATGTGGAAAATCAACTTTATTAAATATTATTGCGGGATTAGAAACGATTAATGAGGGTGATGTTTTTATTGATGATTATAATGTCAGTAAAGTAGAGCCAAAAGACCGTAATATTGCTATGGTTTTTCAATCTTACGCTCTATATCCATCTATGAATGTTAAGGAGAATATGATTTTTGGTCTTAAACAGGCAAAAACATCAAAGGAAAAAATACAAGAACAGTTAGAAAAAGTCTCAAAATTTCTACAGGTAGATCAGTTATTAGAAAGAAAACCTTCTCAATTATCTGGAGGACAACGACAACGTGTTGCTATTGGTAGAGCTCTCGTAAGGGAGCCAAGAATATTTTTGTTTGACGAACCTTTATCTAACTTAGATGCAAAGCTACGAGTTGAAATGAGGAGAGAAATAAAAAAACTTCATCAACAGCTAAAAACAACAGTTGTTTATGTGACCCATGATCAAACAGAGGCAATGAGTTTGGGTACTAACATTGCAATTATGAATCATGGAGTAATTCAACAAAATGATACTCCTGAAAAGATTTATAATAAGCCAAGCAATACTTTTGTTGCAGACTTTATTGGATCTCCATCAATGAATCTTATTAAGGGAATCTTAAAAGAAAATTCAGGAGACTTATTATTTACAGTGAGTGGATCAAATTTAGAAATTCCAATAAAAGATTATGATTTTAAAGATAAATCAAATTTAAATAATAAAGAGGTTTTCTTTGGTATTAGACCAGAACATATTTTCTTTAAAAAATTTAATGAAAGTGATTTCGAAATTAATTTAAGAGCAGATCTTAGTGAGTACATAGGTCATGAGCAAATAATGACATTTGATTATGCAAATCAAGAAGTTTTAGCTAAATTTCCATCTACAATTAAAATAGATCTTGGGAAAGAAACAAAATTATACTTTGATTTAACACAAGCATCTTTATTTGACGCTCAAACAGAGGAAAGAATATAATATGAAAGTAAAATATTCAGATTTAAAAAATAAAAAAATATTTATAACTGGTGGAGGTTCAGGAATTGGGGCATCAATCGTTGAGCATTTTTGTGAGCAAGGAAGCGAAGTTTATTTTGTAGATATTGATCTAAAAGAAACCAAAAAACTTTTAAACAAAATTAAGAAAAATAAATTTAGAACTCCAACATTCATCGAATGCAATTTGTTAGACATTAAGAAATTAGAAAAAACAATTAAAAATATTATCTCAAAAAAAGGACCAATACATGCTTTAATTAATAATGCAGCTAATGATGACAGACACACTACAGATCAGGTGAATGAAAAATATTGGCAAAACAGAATGGATGTAAATTTAAAACATTATTTCTTTGCTGCTAAGGCAGTCATAAAAGGAATGAAAAAAATTAAAGCAGGATCTATTGTAAATTTGAGCTCAGTCTCATGGATGCTAGGAGAAGGAGATAAAGTAGTTTATGAAACTGCTAAATCTGCTGTTGTAGGTTTAACAAGATCATTTGCTCAAGAATACGGAAAATATAATATTAGAACAAATTCAGTTGTACCTGGTTCAATTGCAACTGAAAGACAAATTAAACATTGGTTAACACCAAAATATAAAAAGCTTATCTTGGACAGCCAAGCTTTAAAAAGACAGTTAAAACCAAACGATGTAGCTCAGTTAGTGATGTTTTTAGCTTCAGATCAATCATCTGGATGCACAAAACAAAGCTTTATTGTTGATGGTGGTATAACTTGATCTAAGTGAAAGTTGACAGTTCTATAATTCAAAATAAATTTCTAAGAGTTCAAACTCTTAATTATGGGGCCAGTCTTTTTGAAGTTTATCACAAGAAAAACAAAATAAATTTAATTTTAAATTTAGGATCAAAAGAAAACTATCGGCACAAACATCCAAATGTTGGATCTACTTGTGGAAGATATGCGGGTCGAATTTCTAATTCAAAATTTAAGATAGGTAATAAAAAATTTAATTTAAATGCAAATGAGGGAAAAAATATACTACACGGCGGTAAAGTTGGCTTTTCTATTCTCCCATGGAAAAAATTAAATCAAGCAAAAGATAAAATAGTATATCAACTTCATTCAGCAAATAACGATCAAGGCTTTCCAGGAAATCTAGTTGTGAATTGTACTTATCAATTAAGAAATAAATTTCTGATTATAAAATATGAATATAAATCTAATAAAAGCACTCATGTTAATTTAACCAATCATAGTTATTGGAATTTAGAAAAAAATAAAAAGAATATGATTTATAATCATGATTTAAAACTAAACTCGTCTAAATATCTTCAAATAAATAAAAATTTAATCCCAACTGGTAAATTTAAAAATATAAAAAAATCTATTTACGATTTTTCAAATTTTGAAAACATTGGAAAAAAATTAGATTATTTTAAAAATAAAAAGTTTAATACTAAATCTAAAGGTTTTGATATTACTTTTAGTGTAAAGAAAAATTTAAAAAATTATGTTGGAACTTTAAAAAATAATAATACTAAAATTCAAGTTGATTTTTTTTCAAATTTACCTGGTGTTCAGCTTTATTCAGCACAAAATCTGAATTATAAAAAAAAGTTGTTTCCTTATCAAGGCATTTGTTTAGAAACACAATATTTTCCTGATGCACCTAATAAAAAAAATTTTCCAAGTACTTTAATTAAACCTAATAAAAGGTATACATGCTTCACAAAAATTAAAATTAATTAATTTATGAGTAAAAAAATTAATATTTCTATAGTTGGAACAGGTTTAATGGGTTTACAACACATTAAAGCTATTCAAAAATCAAATAAAGCAAATCTTCATTCAATAGTAGATATTAGTAATAATGCTAAAAATTTATCTAAAAAATATAAAATTCCATTGTATTCAAATGTATCAGAGCTTTTAAATTCAAAAAAACTTGATGCTGTAATTGTTGCTACTCCTAATCAATTGCATGAAAAACATACTGTAAGTTTTTTAAAAAATAAAATACCAGTTCTTTTAGAAAAACCTATTTCAGATAATATTCAATCTGCAAAAAAAATTATAAATAGTGCAAACAAGAACAAAACACCATTATTGATTGGATATCATCGTCGACACAATTCAATAGTCTCTAAGGTAAAAGACATTATTAAGAAAGGTAGATTGGGTAATATTGTTTCCGCAAACGTTTTATGCTGGCTATATAAACATAAAGCTTATTACAAAGAAAAATGGAGAGTTAGGAAAGGTGGAGGGCCTTTAGGTATCAATTTAGTGCACGATATTGATATGATTTGTTATTTGTTAGGTTCAATAAAATATGTCCAAGCATTTACAACTAATAAAACAAGAAAATTTCAAGTAGAGGACACAGCTACAATAAGCTTGATCTTTAATTCAGGAGCGCTTTGTACACTTAATTTATCAGATACAATTGTTGCACCGTGGAGTTACGAATTAACCGCTGGAGAAAATCCTGCATACCCAATTACCAACCAATCTGCATATATGATTGGAGGCACAAAAGGTTCTTTACAGTTTCCTAATCTTAAATATTGGTTCTATAGAAAAGAAAGAAGTTGGTGGAACAAAATTTTCGTTAATGAAGATAAAAACAAAAAAGATGACAACACATTAGTAAACCAAATTGACCATTTTGCTGATGTAGTGAGTAAAAAAGTTAAACCAAAAGTGAATGGTAATGATGGTTTAATTTCTCTCAAAATTTTTGCAGCAATAACTAAAAGTGCAAAAACTGGTAAAAAAGTAAGAATATAAAATTTTTATTAAAATTTAAATCATTCATTGTTTTGACATATTTTATTTGTTAAATTTTTATATGAAAAAAATTATCTTACTTGCTTTATTTAGTTTGTTATTTTTCACAAATTCAAATGCCGCATGTGATGATCCTTTAACAGAAGGGGTTGATTATTCTAATTGTAGATTTTCAGACTCGCAAGATTTACAAGGAAGTTATCTTCCAAATTCAAACCTTTCTTTTGCAAGTTTTATTCAAGTTAACTTTGATAAAAGTATCATGATGACTTCAAATCTATCGTTTGGAACTTTTCCAGAGTCTACTTTTGTAAGAGCTAATCTTTATGAATCAGTTTCTATAGGTGCAAATTTTGAAAAAACTAATTTTACTGGAGCTAACTTAACTAGAGTTGATTTTATGGGTGCAACATTGATTGAAGCCAATTTTCAAAACTCTAACTTAATGGAAGCTAATTTTACATCATCTAATATTATAAATGCTAATTTTGATGGAGCTAATTTAACTGGAGCTACTTGGACTAATGGTCAAACGTGTGGTCCAGAGTCGATTGGTACTTGTAAACAATAATTAATGAATACCTCAGTAAATACTGATGATGTTATTTTTAATTTTTTTAAACAAATTTGTGATGAAAAAGATGATCAAAAATGTGTTGAGCTTGGGAGAGAATGGATAAAAGCAATGGAAACAAATTTGTCTGAAATGGAGAAAAATTTAAATGGAGCGGACAAATTAAAGCATAAAGATGATATTCAAAGTAATAGAAATCACCTGAATAGCTTAAAGAGCAAAACATCATCTGAGTGGAGAGAGTACGCAACTCAATGCATGATTGAAATATTGAATCATAAAAGTCAAAAATAATTTAAGAAATAAAACGTAAATAACTAGCTATATCGATTAATATAATGTAAAGATTATTTAAAGGGGTGTCTTAACAGACTGAGATCATACCCTAAGAACCTGTCCGGTAATTCAGAAAGGGATAAAATGGATAAAACATATTTTTTAACTCAATCAACATCATTAATATTAGTAATCGCAATTAGTTTAATATTTGCTTTTTTAGGAATTCTTCATTCTAAAAAATTTACAGGTATTAATAATTATTTAACTGCAAATAGAAACATTGGTTTATTTTCACTTACCACAAGTCTTGTAGCATCAGCTTTAGGAGCTTGGATTTTATTTGGACCAGTTGCGGCCGCAACGTGGGGTGGGGCAGGTGCTGTTATTGGTTATGCATTAGGCACAGCTTTTCCAATGATTTTCTTAATTTATTTTGGAAAAAAAATTAGAAACGAGTTTCCAAAAGGATTTTCTTTAGTTGAGTTTATGAGAAAAAAATTTGGCAAAAGTCTATTTAAGTTAATTTTGTTAATGACAATCTTTTATATGTTCATTTTTCTTTGTGCTGAAGTAACGGCAGTTGCTGTATTAATTAATTATATATCTGGAACAGAATTGTGGATTACAGCATTAATAGTCTTGGTAGCTACTTTAAGTTACACTCTTTATGGGGGATTAAGAGCATCAATATTCACTGACAATATTCAAATGGTTGTAATTGGTATTTTATTATTTGTTTTGATTTCAATTATTAGCTCATTTTCAGGAGATAATTTTTCATTTTCTTTTATTAATGAGAAAAATCCTCAACTAATAAGTTCAAATTATATTCCAGGATATACTGCTGGGTTAACTTTCTTTATAGCAGTCGCAGCAACTAATTTATTTCATCAAGGAAATTGGCAAAGAGTATATGCCGCAAAAGATTATCAAACATTAAAAGGTGGTTTGGTAATTTCTTTCTTTATTATTGTTCCAATAGTTTTCTTAATGGGTTTTATTGGAATGGTTTCATTTTCAATTGATCCATCTGTTAGACCTGATTTAGGATTTTTTAGTTTGTTATTAAAAGATCAAACCGAGATTTTATCTTTATTGATCGTTATCCTTGGTCTTGCTTTGACAATTTCGACCATTGATACTTTGGTTAATGCTATTTCAAGTTTGTTTGTAGTTGATGGCAAAGCAACTTTTAACTTAGATAAAAAAACTGATTACTTAAAAATATCTAAATATTTTATTTTAATCTTGTCTGTAATTGCTTTTGGAGTTGCTTCAAAAGGATTTGATATTTTATATTTATTCCTTCTTGCAGATTTATTTTGTTGTGCGTTTGTAGTGACTGTTTTTTATAGTTTCTATAATAAAGTGAATGAAAAAACTGCTTATGTTTCAATTATAATTGGTCTAGTTGCTGGATTTTTAATGTTTCCATTTCCAGATTTTTCTAAAAGTTTGTTAGTGGGAGTATTTTTTCCTAAAGATTTATTTTCACCATTTATAGCTCAATCTTTATTATTTTTATCTTTTTTGATTGCAACTTTCTTGCCTGCAATAATTTTAAAAATTAAATTTAGATAGAGGATTTTAAAGCATCATAAATAAGTTCTTTGGTTGTTTCACCAATACTTCTGTAAACTTCTTTATTATCTTTAAAAATTAAAAGTGTTGTTTGATATTGAACATTAAAAAATTGAGCAATTTCTTTATTTGTTACATCAAAAGCAAAGTATTCCATATTATCAAAATCTTTTTTTGCTTTTTTTAATACTTCCATTTGACCTGCACATGATGAGCAATATTTTATCCATGAACTTACCACAACAATTTTTCCCTCTGATAGAGCTTTATCGAACAATTCTTTACTGT
This sequence comes from uncultured Pelagibacteraceae bacterium, assembly GCA_902536005.1. GTDB lineage: Bacteria > Pseudomonadota > Alphaproteobacteria > Pelagibacterales > Pelagibacteraceae > Pelagibacter. The sequence goes on along the minus strand of CACAVT010000004.1, from coordinate 11,821 downwards.
AAGTAGTTTCTTTTCCAATTGCTTTGGTGCTAAATGTTAATACAAAACAGATAAATATTAAAAATTTTTTCATTGTTGAATATTAGGAATATTAAAATTTATTGTAATACCATAAATTGTCTCTATATATGCTTATCTAAATGTCAAACGATCAAATAAGCATAAATAACCTTTCAAAAGTATACGACAATGGTTTTGAAGCATTAAAAAACATTAATCTTAATATTAAAAAGGGTGAAATTTTTGCGATGCTTGGACCAAATGGCGCAGGAAAAACAACACTTATAAGTATTATTTGTGGAATAGTAAGACCATCTTCAGGTAAGGTAACTGTAGATCAATTTGATATTATTGATAATTATAGAGAAACTAGATCAAAAATTGGTTTAGTTCCACAAGAGTTAACTCTGGAACAATTTGAAACAGTATTTAATAACGTTTCCTATTCCAGAGGTTTGTATGGGAAAAAACCTGACCCAAAACATATTGAGAAAGTTTTAAAAGACTTAAGCTTATGGGATAAAAAAGACTTAAGACTCAGACAATTGTCGGGTGGAATGAAAAGAAGAGTTTTGATTGCAAAAGCATTATCTCATGAACCAACTATTTTATTTTTAGATGAACCAACTGCTGGAGTAGATGTTGAGCTTAGACAAGACATGTGGAAAGTTGTTGAGAGTTTAAGAAAAACTGGTGTTACAATAATTTTAACTACACACTACATAGAAGAAGCAGAGGCTATTGCGGATAGAGTGGGAGTTATCAATCAAGGAGAAATAATAATTGTTGATGAAACAAAAGAATTATTAAAGAAAATGGGTCATAAGAAACTTACAGTAGACTTACAGGAAGAGGTCAAAGAAATACCAAGTAGTTTAGTAAAATATAATCTTGAGATTGGAAAAGATAAAATGTCAATTGATTATACTTACAATGTACAAGCAAAACAAACGGGTATTACAAATTTACTTCAAGATTTAAAAGATGCAGGATTTAAACTGAAGGATCTAAAAACAGAACAGAGTACACTAGAAAAAATTTTTGTAAGTTTAGTAAAGGAAAACAATGAAATTTAATTATTATGCATTTAAAGCAATTTATCTTCATGAGATGGATAGATTTAGAAGAACATTGATGCAATCCTTATTATCGCCTGTTTTATCTACCTCTTTATATTTTATAGTTTTTGGCTCAGTAATTGGAGGATATGTTGAAAACATTGATGGCATTAGTTATGGATCATACATCGTACCTGGTTTGTTGATGCTTACATTATTAACCCAATCAATAAGTAACACGTCTTTTGGTATTTTTTTTCCTAAATTTAATGGAACAATTTATGAAATTTTAGCTGCACCGATTTCAACTCTAGAAATAGTTCTTGCATTTGTTGGTGCAGGAGCAACCAAAACATTAATTGTAGGTTGTATGATATTTATCACTTCAACTTTTTTTGTTGAAGTTGAAGTAAAATTTCCAATATTAATGATTTTTCTTTTGATATTAGTTTCATTTACTTTTGCATTATTTGGTTTTTTAATTGGATTGATGAGTTCTAATTTCGAACAAATGTCAATCATTCCTACACTTGTTATAACTCCGATGGTTTTTTTAGGTGGAAGCTTATACTCTTTAGACATGCTTCCAGAGTTTTGGCAAATAGTTACATATTTTAATCCAGTAGTATATTTGATCAATGGATTAAGATTTTCATTTTATGGAGTATCAGATTTTAATATATGGATAAGTGTTGGTTTAATGTTAAGCTTTTTGATTATTTGTATAGTGATTGTAACAAGTCTTCTTAAAAAAGGTTATAATATAAAAGCATAAATAATGATTAAATATATTCTTCCAGCTATTATTATTTTTTTGATTGTTTTGTTCTGGGAGAAAATTACTGAATTTGTAGAAAAAAAATTCAATATTAAACTCAATTATATTGTCGTTAGCTCCATAATTGCTGCAATTGCAGTAATCCTATTGCTCCTGAATTACTAGGATTTATGAATATTCTTGATGTTTCAAATTTTGAAATAAAGAAAACAGATGGAGTTTTTTCTTTTAAAAATGAAAATACAACAATAGGCTTTGTTAGATTTAATGAGAAAGGTGAGGTAGAGTATATTTTTGTTAATCCAATTTTTAGAAAACAAGGGATAGCAACTAAATTATTACGATTAGTAAAACAAAAAACTGGAAAAGAAATAATACTTCAGGAACCAATTAGCCCTTTAGGATCGAAATTATTAAACTCATTAAATAAATGGAAATAAATTTATTATTTTTTTTTACAGTTGTTCCAGCCATAATTTTATACGGAATTGCAAAATCAGGCCTAGGTGGATCCATGACTTTAATTTCTGTTCCGTTAATGACAATAGTGATGCCGCTAAATCAAGCTTTAGGAATTATTTTACCAATTTTAATATTTTCAGATTTTATTGCTGTTTATAAATATAGAAAAGAATTTGACTTAGGAACTTTAAAATTAATGGTTCCATTTGCAGGTATCGGTATAATTATTGGATCTTTAACTTTTTCATATTTTTCAGAGGAATTGCTAAAATTTATTATTGGAGTTATGGGCTTCTTATTTGCTGGTCATTACTTTTTTTTTAAAAAAAACAAAGAAAAAAAATCAGAAAAAAACTTTTTTAAAGGTGGTGCTTGCTCGGTTGTAGCAGGATTTACAAGTTTTTGTGTACATGCGGGAGGGACACCAACCAGTTTATACTTACTTCCACTTAGAATGAAAAAAGAAATTTATGTAGGTACAAGAATATTTTTTTTTACTTTTGTAAATTTAATTAAACTTCCGTTGTATATTGGTTTATCTATGACAAATTTTGAGTCTTTTAAACAGTCAGCAATATTGTTTCCAGTTGCATTACTTGGAATATTAATTGGATATCAATTACTTAAAATTATAGAGGAGAAATTATTTTATAATATTTTATACGCTTTAATTTTTGTTACTAGTGCAAAACTTTTGTATGATTATCTGGTATGATTTAATAGCACATTAAAAATTTAAAATAGATGTTAGATAATAATTATTATTAATATGAAAAAAAAATTTAATCCAAGAATTAAAGCTAGATTAAGAAAAAATAGACAGGTTTTAAGTAAAAATATTGATAATTTTTTTGGGTGGGTTAAAGGTGCAAAACTTGTTGAGCTTAAAGAATGTAATCCAGAAGAGGATCCTGTAAGACCAGAATTGGATAATAAGTTTAGAACAGGGTATGGAAGAAAAATTTTTGGTGTTGAATATCAACGAGAAATTCATGCCGTAATGTGTTTTGCTTATACAAATGAAATTCCAAAAAGTGTTGAAGAGTTAGAAAAACTTAGTACTGACGCATTTCTACAAACTGCTATGAGAGATCAAGCGGGTGGTCAAATAGCAATTGCTTACACTGTATGGTCTAAAAAAAAGGGTGGAGGAAAATTAATAGTAAAAGAAGTATTCAAAAAAATTAAAAAATCTAATCATTTAAATAGATTAGTAACCCTTTCACCTCTAACAGAAATGGCAACAAATTTTCATAAGAGAAATGGTGCTAAATTAATTCAAATTAATGAAACTACACAAAATTTTGAATATAAAGTTATGTAAAAATGAAAATTGTTAAACTTTATTTTATAGTATTTTGTACTTTATTTATTTTACCTTATTCTGCAGTTATGGCTTACGAAGAAGCAAATTATGAAATTGTCGCTAAAAATGAAGTTTATGAGATTAGAAAATATTCTGATCGTCTAGCGGTTGAAACTATGACATCTGGAATAGACAGTAATTTTAGAAAGTTATTTAATTATATTTCAGGTAGAAACGATACCCAAGAGAAAATTAAAATGACTACTCCAGTTACTCAAGTTGAAAAAAATGGAAATATGAGCATGCAATTTTACTTGCCCTCTAAATTTAATTCAGAAAATGCACCCAATCCAAGCAGGGAAGATGTTAAAGTAGTTAATATCGAAGGAGGATACTACGCAGTGCTGAGATATTCTGGACGAGCATCAGATGGAAATTTTCTTAAGCATAAAGTAATTTTAGAAAAAGAGTTACAAAAAAATAATATATCAATTATAAGCCCACCAATTAGAGCAACCTATGATAGCCCGTTTACTCTTCCAATGAATAGAAGAAATGAGGCTATGTTTAAAGTCGAATTAAATTGAAGAAATCAAAATTTAAAGCAATGGTGTTGTCTTGTATTGATCCAAGATTTCAACATTTAGTTCACAATCATTTAAAGAAAAAAAAATTAACAGGAAAATACAGTGCTTTTACAATTGCAGGCGCAGCGGTTGGGATTACACATAATAAATTCAAAAAATGGCATAAAACATTTTATGACAATTTAGCAACCTCTATTGAATTGCATAAAATAGAAAAATTAATTGTCATTAATCATACAGATTGTGGTGCTGCCAAAATTGCAAATGGAAAAAAGGAATTTAGCCCAGCGAATGAAAAAAAAATTCATAGAGAGTCGTTCTCAAAAATTAAAAAACAAATAAAAAAAAGATTTCCAAAATTGAAAGTAGAATTAAATTTAATTTCTTTGGATAGTAAAATTACTAAATTCTAATTATTGATTTCTTATTAAAGGATAAACTTTAGGATTTAGATATTTTAAGTTTGTTAGCAATATTAAAATTAAAGTAACAAAGCCAATTGAAAATCCTAAATAAATTAAAACTTTAAAGTCAAACATCCAAACTAGCTCAAAAATATTTTCCATAATAAATTTTGAACCAATCACTGCAAAGAATATTGCAATTAAAATTACAGATTTAAAAATAATTATGAATTCAATTAGTGATGAAAAAACAATTTGTTTTTTTGAAAAACCCAAAATTTTAAAGACTAAATTTTGATATTCTTTTACTTTCCCTTGAACCATAATTGCACTTGAAATTACAATTAAACCAATAACAATAGTAACTGCTGAAATTAAAGTAACTGCAATAAATACCTTATTTAAAACAGCTGTAACTTTAGATAAATAATCTGCAATTTTTATCATTGATAAACTTGGCATGATTTCAAGCATTTCAGTTTCATCAAATTTATTTGAATTAAATTTTGCAGTGGCTAAATATTCATGCGGAATATTTTTTGCAAATTGAGGATTAAATAACATTGCAAAATTGATGCTTAAATCTCGATAATCTACCGCTCTAAAATTAATGACCTCTCCTTCAATTTCACGTCCATAAACATTTAAAGTAAAAATATCACCTAACTGAATGTTAAAATCTTTAGCAACTTTTGAATCTAGAGATATTTGAAGTTGATCAGGGTTTGATAAATCCCACCATTTACCTTCTATAATTGGATTATCTTCAGGTATATTTTCCACCCATGAAGATCTTCGTTCGCTACCAATTACCCAATAACTATCATTATCTGGTTTAATATAAGTGTTAGGATCTACACCATTAATTTTTACAATTCCAGAGGATACCATTGGCACAATTTCAATAGATGCATTTGGATCCATATTTAAAATACCTTGTTCAAATTTCTCTCTTTCACCTTTTTGAATGCCGACAAAGAAATAATCAGGTGCAATGTCAGGAATAGATTTCGCAATTTCTCTTTGAAAATTTGTACCAACTAAAGCTAATGTTAACAACAAAGTAACCCCTAAGCCAAGAGACATAACTGTAATAGGAGTAATACTTTTTGTTTGGGTAATATTTTTGATTGAAACTTTTAAAGAAATTATTGAACTAGATTTGAATTTTTTTAGAAAAAAAATGATTAATTTTGAAAGTAAGAAAAATACAATTAAGCACACAAAAAAAGCAGCAAAGTAGCCTAAGCTATAAGAAGGCTGTTCAGAGCCAATAGTGAATAACAAAATTAAGATAGATAACAAAACAAAGCTAAGAACAACTGATCTCTTAGAATAATAAAATTGAAGGTTTTGAAATACGTTTCTAAATAAATTAGATGCTTTTACTTGGTCTATAGAACTGATTGTTGGGATAGAAAAAATTATTAGAACCAATAATCCCACTAAAAATATTTTTAAAAAATTTAGTAAAGAAAACACTGGATAAACATTCAATCCTAATCCATCAGATAAATATTTATCTGCTATTGGTACAATTAAAAAACTCGACCCATAAGCAACAACAGTGATAATAAATAAAAGTATAAATAACTGCAGATAATATAGTGTTTTAATATTACCTGAATAAAAGCCAACTGCTTTTCGTACAGCTATCGACATATTGTTTTGATTAATAAAAGAAAGCAAAGTATTTGCTATTCCAATACCCGCTATCAACATTGCACTGATAGAAACAAGTGACAAAAATTGAGAAAAATTATTAATAATTCTCTTTATACCACTTGCAGAATTTTCAGGGTATCTAAGTTTAACTTTTTTATCTTCTTTAAATATTTCTTTAATTCGTTTCTCAATTTCTTCAGGCTTATCATTGTCATTAAACTTTACTTTATATTCATAGTTTAAAAAGCTTCCAATACCGTTTAGTTTTAAAATTTCTAAAGTTTGTTTTCCTGCTAAAGCCCAATCGCCAAATGCAACAAATCCACTTACATCTGGTACTGATTTAATAATTCCAATTACTGTAAAATTTTGATCTTGAACTTTTACTATTTCGTTAATTTTAATTTTTAGGGTTTTTGATAAACTTTCATTGATCAGGATAGTATTAGGTTCTTTTTGCATTCTTTCATAAGCACCCATTGGTTCATAAACAACATTTCCATATAAAGGATATTTTTCATCCACAGTTTTAATTCTAGTAAATAATGATTTATTTTTTTCTCTGCCAGTAGTTGAAAGCATAGTGCTGAACTCAATCATTTGAGAAACAGTTGCAAATTCTTTTACTTTGTTAACTAGATCTAAATTTCCTTGATTACGATTGTAATCAATCTCTAAATCTCCACCCAAAAGTGCTTTGGCATTATCATTAAGTTCTTTTTTAAGACTATCTTCAATTGTGAAAATAGCACTTAAGATAAAAAGACTTATAAATAGCGTAAGAATGATACTAGAAATTTTATGATAATTTCTACTTAAATCTTTTAAAGCAAATTTAAAAATCAAACTAAATTCTGAGGGATTATTTAATTTTTCCATCTTTAATTTTTATTTTTCTTTTAGCTTTGTCGGCAAGTTTAGGATCATGGGTTACCATGATTAAAGACGAACTTTCTTCTTTGACATACTTAAATAAAATATTTGCAATCATGATAGAATTTTCAGTATCTAAGTTTCCTGTTGGTTCATCTGCTAAGATTAATTCTGGTTTCATCGCAATTGCTCTAGCTATAGCAACCCGTTGCTGTTCACCACCTGATAATTGACTTGGTAAATTATTAAAACGATGTTTCAAACCAAAACGTTCTAATAAAATTTTAGCTTCTTTTTCTGGATTTTTAAAATTATTAAGTTCAAGTGTTAAAGCAACATTTTCAACTGCTGTGTAATTAGGAATTAAATAAAACGACTGAAATATTATTCCAATATTTTTCTTTCTTATCTCCGACACTTCATCTTCACTAAGGCCTGTTATTTCTTGATCATTAAAAATTATTTTACCAGAAGTAGGTTTTTCTAAGCCTCCAATTAACATTATTAAACTTGTTTTCCCTGAACCACTTTCTCCAACTACTGAAACAGTTTCTTTTTTCTTAATATTTAAATCAATATTCTTTAAAACACTGATACTATCTTTGCCAGTTTGGTATTTGAGATTTATTTTTTTTAATTTAAGAAGAGTACTCATGAGTAAAACTATATTTATAAAAATTTTAATAATCTTTCTAGTGCACATAAACGCAAGTGCAATAGAAAAGGTAGTTTTGTTTGGTGATAGTTTGATGGCTGGATATGGATTACCTAAAGAACATCATTTATCAATAGTTTTAGAAAACAATCTTAAACAAGCTGGTTTAAATATTAAAGTCATTAATGGAAGTGTCTCTGGAAGCACATCATCAGGTGGATTGAATAGAGCAGATTGGAGTTTATCAGAGCCAGGTATTGATTTAATTATTTTAGGATTAGGAGCTAATGATATGCTTAGAGGAATTCAACCAGAGGAAACAGAAAGAAATTTAGAACAAATAATAAAAGTTGCTCAGAATAAACAAATTAAAATTATTTTAGCTGGAATGGTAGCGCCAGATACTCATGGGGAAAAATATAAAAAAGAGTTTGATGCTATTTATCCAAAATTATCAAAAAAGTATAATTTAGCATTAATCCCATTTCTTCTTGAAGGTGTGGCACTTAATCCAAGTTTGAATCAACAAGACGGTATACACCCCAACAAAGATGGAACAATTAAAGTAAGTGAAACAATTAAAAAAACTATTATTAATATAATTAATTAAATGAAAATCTTTCTATCAATATTTAGCTTATTATGTTGTTTTAGTTTTGCTCAAGCTCAAAATACAAATATTACACTAAATTCTGATTTGAACTTAAATTGTAAATTTGAAAAAGTAATTTTAAAAAATCCAGAACATAACTTTGAATCTTTCACAAAAGATCAAATTAAAAGAAAAGATATTAATAAGTTAATAATCGAGTCTAAAACACCAGATGTTCTAAATGTTAAAAATTTATCAGAATTTTTTAATAATATTGATTTAGAGGTTAAAATTTCAAATAAGGATATATTTTTAATTCAAGCATTCGATAAAGAGAGGAATTATTCTGAGTCTGCAGTCTATACTAGAAAAACAGGCGAACTTATTCACGAAATTACAACCAATATAAAACAAGAGGAAAAAGAAAAAGATATTTCTTTTTATAGTTGTAAAAATAATAACAAAGACACTTAAGACCAAAGACTCTAATTCTAATATTTGATAATATTAAAATATGAAGAAGTTATTCTTAGTAATTTTGGTTTATTTATTTTCAGAGATTAGCTCTTTAGCAAATGAAAGAGACACTAGACTTAACCAATTGTTTAATGAGTTAAAAGCAAATAAATCGAAAGTAGCTTTTATAATTGAACAAGAAATTTGGGCTTTATGGAGTACACATCCAACAGATGATAAACTTACAGCGAGATTAGAAGAGGGCTCTCAATTTGTGAGAGATCAAAACTATATTAAAGCAAAAGATATTTTTACTGAAGTTATTAATCTTGATCAAAATTGGGCTGAGGCGTGGAATAAAAGAGCAACTGTACTTTATATTCTAGGAGAATTTCAAAAATCTCAAGATGATATAGATCAAGTATTAGCCTTAGAACAAAGACACTTTGGTGCTTTAGCAGGGCAGGGTTTAGTAAATATTCAACTTAAGAATTATGAAAAGGCAATAAGAAGTTATGAGCAAGCACAAGAAATTTATCCTGCAATGAGATCACCTAAAATAATGATTAAGCAAATAGAAGAATTAATGAAACAGCAAACAATATAATGTGCGGAAGATACGTAGTAAAAAACCCTGTAACAAAAACAAATAAATTAGTTAAATCTGCAATTCAGGTTGAGGATACTGAAAACTATAATGCTCATCCATATCAAAAACTGCCTGTAATAAAAAAATACAAAAATGGAAATACTTTAGAAAATCTACAATGGGGTTTAGTTCCAGGATGGGCTAAAGATAAAGATTTTAAAGCTTTGATTAATGCAAGGTTAGAGACCATTGATGAAAAGGTTTCATTTAAAAAACTAATAAAAAACAATCGATGTGTTGCCGTTGCTGATGGTTTTTATGAATGGAAAAGGGAAGAGAAAGAAAAAACTCCAAATTATTTTACTCGTGAAGACACAAATCCTATTTTTTTTGCCGGTATCTTTGAAAATGATCAGTTTTGTTTAATTACAGAGGAAGCAAAAGAAAATATAAATGAAATTCATCACAGACAACCAGTTATTTTAAATCAAGCTGATATTAATCGTTATTTAAATTTAGAATTACAAGGTTCAGCGTTTTTAAAAGAACGTAAAATTCCAAATTTAATTTTTCATGAAGTATCAAAAGATGTTAATAAACCTACAAATAATAGCGCGTCCTTAATTCAAAAAGTTTGATTAGTCTCTAAAATTAACAAAATCAATTGGAAGCCCAATATCAATTGCTTTGATTGCAGCGATAGCTTCTTGAAGATCATCTTTTTTTTTGCCATCTACTCTTAATTCATCGCCTTGGATTTTAATTTGAATTTTAAGTTTTAGTTTTTTGATATCAGCAATAACTTTTTTAGCATTTTCTTGGCTAATACCCTCTTTTAATTCACTGACTTGTCTAATAGATCCTCCTGACGCTCCTTCAGAACTTTTAACTTCTAAAACCCTTGGATCTACTTTTCTTCTAACTAAATGGGTTTGTAATAATTCATTTACTTGCTTTAATTTTAATTCATCAGGTGCATTGGTAGTTACCGTTTTATCTTTTCGTTCAATTGAAATATGAAGTCCTTTAAAATCATAACGGTTACTGATTTCTCTTAAACAATTAGCTAAAGCATTATCAAATTCTTGATAATTTATTTTACTAATTACATCGAATGATGGCATATTTATATTATACAGTATTAATGATCAAAATTTAAACTAAAATATAAATTCTAGCAATTATAAGGCATTTTAGCTTATTGAGTTAATTGTAAATAATAATATATTTAATGAATGTTTAGTTATATCATTCCATTTTTAATACTTATCTTAGTAGTCGTTTTTATACATGAATATGGACACTACTATTTTGCAAGAAAATATGGAGTAGGTGTTACAGATTTTTCAATTGGTTTTGGTAAAGAGTTATTTGGTTGGAATGATAAATCAGGCACAAGATGGAAAATATGTGCAATTCCTTTAGGTGGATATGTAAAATTTTTTGGAGATAGAAATGTTTATTCACAAGCTGATCATCAAGAAATTTTAGAAAAATATAACGAGGAGGAAAGGGAAAAATTATTTATTTTAAAACCCTTGTATCAAAGAGTTTTAATTGTATTTGGTGGTCCTTTAGCTAATTTCTTACTAGCTTTAGTAATATTTTTTTCAATATATACGTTTATAGGAAAAGATTTTACTCCTGCAGTGATTAATGAAGTTCAAAAAGATAGTCCTGCAATGGTAGGAGGGCTAAAAGCTGAGGATATAATTTTAGAAATAGACGGTAATGAAGTTAAAAGCATTATGGAAGTTTCTAAGTTTATCACAATGTCTACTGGTGATTTTATAGACTTTAAAGTTAAGCGCTCTTATGATGAATTAATTCTAAAAGTAAAACCCAATATTGTTGAAGGTGATGATGGATTGGGAAATAAAATTAATAAAAGAATGGTTGGTATTAAGCTTGGGGCTTATAATAATAAAGTTAACCATGTTAAATTAGGACCTGCTCAGGCTTTATATCATGCAGGTTATGAAGTTTATTTTGTAAGCGTTTCCTCATTAAAATACATCGGAGGAATGATTTTAGGTAAAGCGGATACATCTCAATTAGGAGGTCCAATTAGAATTGCAAAAATATCTGGACAAGTTGCAACCTTTGGAGTGTTAGCATTTATTAGTATGATGGCTTATATTTCAATAAGTTTGGGGCTTATAAACTTATTTCCTATACCAATGTTAGATGGAGGACATTTAATGTTTTATGCATTTGAAAAAGTTTTAGGACGACCTTTGTCTCAAAAAACTCAAGAAGGTTTTTTTCGAATCGGATTGTTTTTGTTACTATCATTGATGTTTTTCACTACATTCAATGATCTAAAAGACCTAGGTTTATTTAGATAATTCACATTTTAAAAAGTTTAAAAAAGTCAATAAAAGCAACATTTATTT
>CACAVT010000003.1 GCA_902536005.1 uncultured Pelagibacteraceae bacterium | reverse complement strand
ATAATTTGATTAATTGTCTCTGCAAATGCATTTTCATTTTTGATTAAGGTAGTTATATCTCTAAATAAAATACCTTTTTTTGGATAATCTGGAATAGATCTAATATAATCTTTTAAATTCATAATAGTTAAATATAAAAGTATAAATAAATAATTTTTTAAGTATGACAACAAATAAATTAGCAATAATTGGTGGTAGTGGTCTTTATGATGTTGAGGAATTCAAACAAAGAGAATTACTTGATTTACAAACACCCTGGGGAAAACCTTCTGATCAGATTTTAAAAACTAAATATAATAGTAAGGAAGTTTATTTTTTACCAAGACACGGAAGAGGGCATTTTGTTTCTCCTTCAAATATAAATTTTAGAGCAAATATAGATGCACTTAAACAGTTAGGTGTAACAGATATTGTTTCCGTATCAGCTGTTGGTTCTCTTAAAGAAAATTTACCTCCTGGAAAATTTGTAATTGTAGACCAATTTATAGATAGGACTTTTGCAAGAAATAAAACTTTTTTTGACGATGAGATAGTAGCTCATGTATCAATGGCTCATCCAACCTCAACTGGTTTAATGAATGCATGCGAAGAGGCAATTAAAAATTCAAATATAGACTATCAAAGAAATGGAACTTATGTAGTTATGGAAGGACCTCAATTTTCTACATTAGCAGAGTCTAATTTATATAGATCTTGGAAAGCAGATGTAATTGGAATGACAAATATGCCTGAGGCAAAATTAGCAAGAGAAGCAGAAATTAGATATGCATCTGTCTCCATGGTGACAGATTTTGATTGTTGGCATCCAGATCATGAAAATGTTGATGTTCAACAAGTTATTAAAGTTTTATTAGGAAACGCAGAAAAAGCAAAAATTATGATTAAAAATTTGATTGATAATTTTGAGAGTTATGTTGATCCAAATGATCCCACAAATAATTGTTTAGATGTAGCAATTATTACTGCTCCAGAAAAAAGAACAAAAAAGACTATAGATAAACTAAAAACCGTAGCAGGTAGAGTTTTAATTAAATGAGAATAGAAGGAAAAGAGTATCGAACTATTTGGTTTGAAAATAATGTTGTTAAGATTATTGATCAAACAAAACTTCCTCACCAATTTAAAATCAAAGAACTAAAGACAGTAAAAGATACAATTAATGCAATTAAAATAATGGAGGTAAGAGGTGCACCTCTAATTGGTGGAACAGCTGCTTATGGTCTAGCTTTGGCAATACAAGAAAATAATGATCCAGAATTTATAAAAAAAAGTGCAAAAGAATTAATTCAATCAAGACCTACTGCTATAAATCTAAAGTGGGCTGTAGACCGAATGATAAAAAAATTAACAGGAATTAACAGTGATCAACTATTAAGTATTGCTTTAAATGAAGCAAAAGAAATATGTGATGAAGATGAAAAGTTTTGTGAAAATATTGGTATTAATGGATTAAAAGTAATTGAAGAAATTTATAATAAAAAGAAAGACACAGTAAATATATTAACACATTGTAATGCAGGTTGGTTAGCAACTATTAATTGGGGTACAGCAACATCGCCAATTTACCATGCTCATAAAAAAGGAATACCAGTTCATGTATGGGTAGATGAAACAAGGCCAAGAAATCAAGGTGCAAACTTAACATCATATGAATTAAATGAGGAGGAAATTCCAAACACAATTATTGCTGATAATACAGGGGGTATTTTAATGCAGAGGGGTGAAGTTGATATATGTATTGTAGGTACTGATAGGACTTTATCCAATGGAGACGTTTGTAATAAAATTGGAACTTATCTTAAAGCATTGGCTGCCCATGATAATAATGTTCCTTTTTATGTAGCCCTTCCTAGCTCAACAATTGATTGGAATATTAAAGATGCTAAAGATATTCCTATTGAAGAAAGAAATTCAGAGGAATTATCTCATGTCGAAGGTATTGATGAGAATAATCAAATTAAGAAAGTTTTGATATACCCCAACAAAAGCAAGGCAAAGAATTTAGCTTTTGATGTTACGCCCGCAAAATACGTAACAGGATTAATTACTGAACGAGGGATTACTGAAGCTTCTTTTGATGGTTTAAAAAAATTATTTAAATGAAAAATTTAAGATCTGAAATAATAAAATATTCAAAAATGCTGAATTCAAAAAAGTTATCAGCATTAAGATCTGGCAATATTTCATTAAGGTACAAAGATGGTTTTTTAATTACCCCCTCAGGAAAAAAATATTCAGTATTAAAGAACAATGACATAGTTTTTGTTTCCCTAAATGGATACTTTGATAAAAAAAAAGGAATTCCTTCATCTGAGTGGAAGTTTCATCAAGATATCTACAGAAACAAAAAAGAAGCAAAAGCAATTGTTCATGCTCACTCAACGTGTGCTACAGCAGTTTCTACTCATAAGAGAGGAATACCGTCTTTTCATTATATGGTAGCGATGGCTGGAGGTCATGATATCAAATGTGCAAAATACGCAACATTTGGAACAAGAGATTTGTCAAAAAATATTTTGAAAGCTCTAAAGGGTCGAAAAGCTTGTTTAATTTCAAATCACGGACAGATTGCATTCGAAGAAAGTTTATCAAAAGCATTTGAACTTGCTGAAGAGGTTGAAAATATATCGCTTCAGTATATAACGAGCCTTAAATTGGGTAAGCCTAAAATTCTTTCAATTAATGAAATGAAAAAAGTTTTATCCAAAGCAAAGAATTATAAAAAAGGATAACTAATGACTAAAGTTGGAGAACACATAACTCTTGACATTATTGGTACAACAAAAGAATACGATCCTGCAGTATTTGAGAAAGTAATTAATGATATTGCAAAAGCTGCAAAAGTTACAATTCTCAACATATCTAAATACAAATTTGAACCTCAGGGTTTCACAATTCTTGCTTTATTAGCTGAAAGTCACATTAGTTTTCATACATTTCCAGAAAAAGGAATTATAAGTTTTGATTTTTTTACATGTGGAAAAGTTAATCCCTCTGTGGCGATAGATATTATAAAGAAAGAATTTCAACACAAAAGAATAGTTAAAAAAGAATTTAATAGAGATACAAAATCTCTTTATCATGACATTTACAGTTCGCCAGGCTTACAAAAATCATATGTAGTGAATGATGTTTTGGAAGATTTCAAATCTAAAGTAGGTCAACACATAGAAATTTTAGATTTAGAGCAATTTGGTAAATCTTTGTTTATTGATGGTGAAATACAGGTAGCTTCAACCGATGAGCATTTATATAGCTCAACCTTTGTTGGGTCTGGTTTAAATTTAAATAAAGACAATGAAAGATCTGCAATTATTGGCGGTGGAGATGGTGGAGTTGCAAGAGAATGTATTTCCAAAAATTTTAACTTTATAGATTGGTATGAGCTAGATCCCGAAGTAGTTGATGTTTGCAATAAACACCTTGGAAACATTGGCAGGAAAGCAACAGAAAAAAATTCTGTGAAATGTGTATGGGGTGATGCATTTGAAAGTATTAAATCTGTAAGTGACGATACTTATGATCATATTTTTGTAGATCTTAATGATGATCAATTTTGCATTGATCTGGCAGCAAAGAACATGGATTCTCTAGTAAGAATTTTGAAACCTAAAGGAGTTATTACTGCTCAAGTAGGAAGTCAGGATAAAAAACCACAGCAGGTTGAAAATTGGTTAAATGTTTTTAATCAAAACTTTGGAAATGCAAAGTTATCAAGAGTTTATATACCTAGTTTTGATTGTTCTTGGAATTTTTCTTCTTCAATAAATCATTAATTTTTCTTTTTTCTTTTTTAAAACTGTGAAATAATTATTTCTAATTAAAGGAGAAAATAATGAATATATTCAAAAAAACTATTTTAACAGTTCTTGCTTCTTTATTTATCATTGGAAATGTTTCTGCTGAAAAAATAAAAATTGGAACTGAAGGGGCTTATCCTCCGTGGAATTCAAAAGATGCATCAGGTAATCTTATTGGTTTTGAGGTCGAGCTTGCTCAAGAACTTTGTACGATTATGAAATATGAGTGTACGATTGTTGAACAAGATTGGGATGGAATGATTCCAGCTTTAGTAATGAGAAAGTTTGATGCAATTATGGCTGGAATGTCTATTACTGCTGAAAGACAAAAAACAATTACTTTTTCACAAGGTTATGCTGACGAAGTAGCTTCTCTAGCAGTAATGAAAGGCTCAAGTTTAGAGGGCATGGATACACCAGAAGGTATTAATTTATCATTAGGTGGATCTGATGTTAAAAAAGCTCTTAAGACATTAACAGGAGCACTTGCTGGTAAAACTGTTTGTACTCAAACAGGAACAATTCACCAAAACTTTTTAGAGTCTGGTGATGTTGGAAGTGTGAATGTTAGAACCTACAAAACTCAAGATGAAGTTAACCTAGATCTAACTTCTGGAAGATGTGATGTTGCTTTAGCTGCAGCAGTAGCATTTACAGATTATGCAGATAAATCTGGTAAACCAGTTGTATTAGTTGGACCAACTTTTTCAGGTGGTGCATTTGGTAATGGTGTAGGTGTTGGTATAAGACAAGCTAGCGATAGTGCTATTGGAAAAAGAGATGCCAAAATCTTAAAAGACTTTAATAAAGCAATTGATAAAGCTAGAAAACAAGGAATTATTAGTAAACTTGCTATTAAGCACTTTGGTTTCGACGCTTCTATGTAATTCATTTCAGATATGGCGACTATAATATATAGTCGCCAATCTATATGGAACTTCTAGCATTTGGTAAAACAGGTTGGGGTGACGAGTTATTTTACGCAACCTTAATGACAATCGCTGTATCGATTACAGCAATGTTAGTTGGTTTCTTTTTTGCATTAATTTTTACACCTTTAAAACTTTCAAAATATAAAACTTTAAATTTAGTTGGTAATTTTTACACAACAGTTATTCGTGGTGTACCTGAACTATTAGTAATTTACCTTTTCTTTTTTGGAGGTAGTGGCGCTATCATGTATGTGGCTTCTATTTTTGGGTATTATGAATATATAGAAATTAATGCATTTATCACTGGTTCAATGGCTATTGGTATTATTTCTGGTGCTTATTCAACTGAAGTATTTCGGGGTGCAATTCAATCAATAGATAAAGGTCAATTTGAAGCTGCAAAGGTTCTTGGAATAAATAAGTTTGGGCAGTTTTATAAAATAATTTTACCTCAAATGCTAAGGCTAGCTATTCCAAATTTAAGTAATGTTTGGCAAATAACTTTAAAAGATACCTCTCTTATCTCAGTTACAGGTTTAGTTGAAATAATGAGACAATCTTATATTGCTGCAGGATCTACTAGAGATCCATTATTCTTCTATTCATTTGCAGCAGTTTTATATCTTTTACTTACTTACGTCAGTATGAAATTAATTAACAAATTAGAAGTTAAGTATAGCAGGGGGTATTAATGGATTTTGATTTAATGATGACTAGTTTCCCTAAACTTCTAGGAGCAACAGTAGTTACTTTAAAATTATTATCTGCATCATTATTTTTTGGATTATTCCTAGGTCTTTTCTTTGCAATTTTAAGATTAAATAAAAATATATTTATTAATAAATTTGCTTATTGCTATTCATACATATTTAGAGGAACACCATTATTAGTCCAGATTTTCATAATTTATTTTGGATTGGGACAAATCGAATATTTAAGAACAACATTTTTGTGGGTTATTTTAAAAGAACCTTACTGGTGTGCAATAATAGCATTTACTTTAAATACTGGAGCATATACCTCTGAAATTTTAAGATCAGCATTTCAAACAATAAAACCAGGTATAATCGAGGCTGGAAAAAGTTTAGGTATATCAAATAAGATAATCTTTTATAAAATTCAAATTCCAGTTGCTATTCGACAATCACTCCCAGCATACGGAAATGAAATCATATTGATGATGAAAGGCACTTCATTAGCAAGCACAGTAACCTTGATGGATTTAACTGGTGTTGCTAAATATATAATTTCAACAACTTTTAAACCAATAGAAGTATTCATAGTTGCTGGTGGAATTTATCTTTTCATGACTTTTATCATTCATAACGTGATTAAATATTTAGAGAAAAAGTACAGCTTTCAACAATAAAAATGTTTTTATCTGATAGACAAATTAAAGATTATCAAAATGATGGTGTGATAATAATTAAGGATATATTTAAAGATTGGATTGAACCACTTAGAAAAGGATTTCAAAAAGTTTTAGATAGTCCAAGTAAACACGGAAGAGAAAATGTTACTGATGATAATGGAAGATTTTTTGAGGATTATTGTAACTGGGAAAGGATAAAAGAATTTAAGGATTGTTTATATAATTCACCTGGAGCTCAAATAGTTGCAGAAGCAACTAATTCTAAATCTACTCAAATTTTTCATGAACACATTTTTATAAAGGATCCAGGTACTAGTAAAGAAACACCATGGCATCAAGATATGCCTTATTATTGTGTTGATGGTAACAATACCGGAAGTTTTTGGATTCCATTAGATGAAGTTGATCAGAAAAATAATCTTAAATTAATTTTAGGTTCTCACAAATGGTCAAAGTTAATTAGACCTACAAAATGGTCCACTAATCAATCTTGGTATGATGATGATAGTGCTTTTATGGATTTACCTCCATCAAAAGAATTTGAAAAAAATATTTTAATTCCAGAACTAAGTTTAGGGGATGCTGTTTTATTTAATTTTAAAACTGTACATGGTTCAACAGGAAATAATTCCTCTAAATCACGAAGAGCATTTTCTATGCGATTTATAGGAGATGATGTGAAATATATTGATAGAGGAGAACCAACTTCACCCCCATTCGATGGGATAAATTTAAAAACAGGAGATTTGATGAGAGATGATTGGTTTCCTAAAGTTTTTAGTAGCTAGTATATTCTTTAATTTCTTTAATACTTGATCCAGTGTGATTATTCATTTCTAATTTAATTTTTGCCCGGTCATCATTTAAAAAATGAACATCTCTTGATAATTTTATAAATTTATCACCAAAGTCCTTATTTTTTTCACAATCTCTCTTATCGTCCTCTATTACCCAAAGTTTAGCATTAATTTCTTTTAAATCTTGGAATAATTTATTTAGTTTATCGTCAGATTTAACATTTTTTTCTAATTGATCTTTGAGAATCGAATGTTCATTCGATATGAATTTAAGTTTTTCAGGGTCTTTAATTTTTTCTTTTTTAATTTCTAAGATTGAAATTTTGTCTAAAAGCTCACCTACCGATACTTCTACTATAATTTTATTCATTAAATTTCATACTATGTTAAATTGTTAAAATTATGACTAATATTTTAATTATTAAACATGGATCTTTGGGCGATATAGCTCAAGCTTGTGGTGCAATTCAAGATATTTCTGAGAATCATAAAGGAGATAAAATTTATTTGCTTACAACTAAACCATATTTTTATTTATTTAAGAAAAATCCATATATTTCTGATGTTATTTTAGATAAGCGATTATCAAGACTAAACCTAATTTATTTATATTCATTAATGAAAAACATAAAAAAATATAATTTTTCTAAAGTTTATGATCTACAGAACTCAAGCAGAACAGCTTTTTATAAAAAAATTTTATTTCCAAAAGCAACAAAAGATATTTGGTCTTCTACAGAAACTACTTTACCTGAAGGAACTATAAAACAAGATTTTGATAAAGACTCTGTTTTATCTAGATTTGATTATCAATTAAAAACTTCAGGCATAAATACAAGTCACACTTTGAAACCTGATTTTTCATGGAGCACAACTGACATATCTCAAATAAAGAATTACCATCAATTAGATAAATATATTCTTCTTTTTCCTTTTTGTTCGCCTCATTTAACTTCAAAGAAATGGCCTTATTATAATGAGTTAATTTCTATGATTAATGAAAAATCAGATAATAAATTCAAAGTAGTAATTGCACCTGGACCGAGTGAAATTAAAGAAGCATCAAATATTAATGCACTTTGTGTTTTGGATAATGGTAAAGCTTTAGATATTTCTCAGTTAGCAACATTAATTAAAGATAGTTCATTTGTTATTGCAAATGATACTGGACCAGCTCATATGACAGCACACTTAGGATCAAAAGGGATTGCCTTATTTGGATCTCACACAACTCCTTTTAAAGTAAGTATTGAAAGAGAAAATTTTAAAACAATACAAGCTCCTGAATTATCAAAACTCTCCGCAGAAAAAGTTTTTGAGAGACTTTCTGAAATTATTTGTTAATTTTTTCAATTATTCTTAAAAATACAGGAACTGTGAAAAGTATAAAAAGTAATCTTATTATATGGTGAAAAGCAACAAAGTCTGGGTCTAAATCAAAAGCAATTGCTATAACTGCAACTTCATAAATTCCACCAGGACTAAAAGATAAAATTAGAGTCAAAATATTTGTCTCAACAAAAAATGTTGCAACATAGGCTGCAGCTAAACCTAATACTACCAAAATAGTAGTAGCTACAATACTATGAAGAGAATTATTGGCTATCTCTTTAACAGTTTTTTCAGCAAACCTACAACCAACTGAAGAACCAAGAATTAGCAGACAAAAATTTACTGTTTCATCTGGTAATTTATAAGAAGCTATATCGGTAATTTGCAACAAACCACTCGCAAATAATGTTCCAGAAAGTAAAGCTGCAGGTATTCTAATTTTATCAAAAACAAATATAAAAAACAAAGACGCAATAATAAGTAAAATTAAATTAAAATGATTTTGAGCGAAATAATCAAAGTCATCATTTAACAAGACATTGTTTTCAGTATTATTAACTATAATAAATGGAATGACAGTTATTATAATTATTAATCTAATTAGGTGAGAAGTTGCAACTTGAGATAAATCTGTTTTTTCATTTTCTGCTAAAATCATTAAAGGACCCAGTGCACCAGGTGCTGCTGAAAATATTGAAGCTTTTTCTCCATAACTTGCGAATTTTTGGAGGTATTTAGCGACAACTAAAATACAAATTATTATGTAGATTAACATAATTAATGAAGTCCAAATCCAATCAAGCATTTGATTAAATAGATTTTGGTCTATGTAATTTCCAATATGCAAACCTAAAATTATCAAGATAAAACTTAATACAATTTTAGGCATCAGGATTTTTAGACCAGATAAAGCAGCAATTGAGGTGATAATCATAGGGCCTAAAAACCAAGCTAGAGGAATATTAAAATAGTCAGCAATGATTGCGCTAGGAAAAGAAATTATTAGAACAGAAATAAATTTAATTGAAAATACTTGTTTTGCATTTTCAAGATAAGATTTGATTTGATGTTTAATCATTCATTAAGCTTCTATCATCAACTATGTAAAAGATAAGAAAAATGTATTAGTCAATAAATTGAGAAGTTAATTTTTAAAATTAATATAATTCTAAGTTTTATTAATATTTTTTTTGAGGAAATAGTTTCAATTTAAAGTTGTGTTACTTAATTAGAGGTTGAATAAAGATTAAGACTATAATTAACTACCTTTTTTAAATTAGAGAGGGATAAATAATGAAAAACTTAAAAAAAATAGTTTCAGTATTATTTTCAGCAATCCTATTATTCTCAGCAACAACTACAAGCTCAGTAGCAATTGATAAATTACACTTTGTAATTGGTGGTGGTGCTGGTGGTGGTTGGGATGGAACTGCTAGAGGTACTGGAGAGGCTTTAACAAAAGCTGGAATGTTAAGTAGTGCATCATTTGAAAATATGTCAGGTGGTGGTGGTGGAAAAGCTTTAGCTTACATGATTAATACTAAACCTGCTAATACAGTTTTAGTTCAATCAACACCATTAGTATTAAGATCAATTACTAGACATAAAGGTTATGTCAAAGGAAGTGGAACTTTATCTTATAAAGATGTTGTACCGATCGCTGGTGTAATTGGTGACTACGGTGCTATTGCAGTTGCAAAAAGTTCATCTTTTAAAAATTTTAAAGATGTAGTTGATGCATATAAAAAAGATCCAAATTCAGTTAAAATGGCTGGAGGATCAGTAAGAGGAAGTATGGACCATTTAATTGGCGCTTTAGCTTTCCAAGCTGCAGGTGCAGATCCAAATGCTGTTCAATACATTCCTTATGATGCTGGTGGAAAAGCTTTAGCTGGACTTTTATCTGGAGAAACTCAAATCATTTCAACGGGTTTAGGTGAATTGATGGGTGCAAGAGACCAAGTAAGAATTATTGGTATTACTGCTCCTTCAAGAGTTTCTGATGCACCAGATGCACCAACTCTTAAAGAACAAGGATATGATGTACAATTCGTTAACTGGAGAGGTTTCTTTGGCCCTCCAGGTATGAGCAATGCTGATAGATCAGCTATTGCAAAAATGCTTGGCGATGTACAAAAAACTCCTGAATGGGAAACTGTCAGAGCAAGAAATGCATGGGTTAATATTTATAATCCAGAAGGTAAGTTTGTTTCTTTCTTAGAAAAACAAACTCAAGAAATGACAGCTCTTATGAAAAAACTAGGAGTGATATAATCTTTAGGATTATTTGAAATTAGAGCAGTGAATATAAACACCACAAAAATTATATCACTGCTCTTTTTTATTTTTTCAGCATTTTATTTATATACTGCTTACCAAATTCAAGTATTTGCGTTTGATGAAAATGCACCATTTAATGCACGAACATTTCCAATTTATTTAGGTTATGCAGGATTATTTTTTTCTGGATTAAAACTTATTTTACCAGATCCAAATACTATTAAAGTTGATCATAAAAGTTTAGAATATAAGAAAACAGGTATACTTATACTTATTGCTATTATTTATGGAGCTACAATTTTAAAAGTTGGTTATTTTTTAACTACTTCTTTATTTTTATTTGCTTCATATTATTTCTTAGGAGAGCGAAGATGGATTTTAATGTTTTTATTATCTTTTCCATTTGTTGCTGCATTTATGTATCTTCTTCATGGTATTCTTGATATTTATTTGAGGGATCCATTCTTACAATCAATTGGAGTTATGGGATGATTGAGGGAATACTAATTGGATTAACAACTGCACTTACTTTTCAAAATATATTAATGGTTATGGTTGGTTGTTTTTTTGGAACAATCATTGGAATGCTTCCTGGTCTTGGTCCAATGACAGCAATCGCATTAATGATACCAATTACCTATGGTTTTGATCCTGCAACAGGATTAATTTTGATGGCGGGGGTTTATTATGGAGCAGTATTTGGTGGTTCTACTTCTTCTATATTGTTAAATGCACCGGGTGTTCCAGGAACAGTTGCAACTTCATTTGATGGTTATCCTATGGCACAGCAAGGTAAAGCGGGAAAAGCCTTAGCGATTGCAGCCTGGAGTTCGTTTGCAGGTGGAACTTTATCTGCAATTTATTTATTATTTATGGCACCAAGTTTATCAAAAGTAAGTTTGTCTTTTAGATCACCAGATTATTTTGCTTTAATGATTTTAGGTTTAACAGCGATTGCTGCTTTTTCTTCTAAAGGACAATTTTTAAAAGCAATGATGATGGTAGTACTTGGTTTGATGTTAGCATCTGTGGGTCAAGATAGTTTGTCTGATATTACAAGATTTACATTTAACAATATGAATCTAACTGACGGTATTAGCTTTGTACTTGTTGTGATGGCAACATTTGCAATGAGTGAAGCCTTAACAATTATTTTAAAAAGAAATGATCCAACCAGTGCTGCTAAACAAGTTTCTTTAACTGAACTTGGTTCAATTAAAATTAATAAAGAAGAAAGAACAAAAATGTACAAAACAATCCCAAGATCCTCAGTAGTTGGATTTTTAATTGGTGTATTACCAGGAGCAGGAGCAACAATTGCATCTTTTTTAGCTTATGGAATGGAAAGAAACGTAGTAAGTGATGAAGAAAAAGAAAAATTTGGTAAAGGAAGTGTAAATGGTTTATCTGCACCAGAAACTGCAAATAATGCTGCTTGCTCAGGTTCTTTTGTGCCAATGCTTACTTTAGGAATTCCTGGAAGCGGAACTACAGCTGTAATGCTAGGGGCTCTTTTAGGTTTTGGGGTTCAGCCTGGTCCAAGACTTTATATGACGAATCCAGAAATTTTTTGGTCAATAATTATGTCTATGTATATTGGAATGGTAATTTTGCTGATATTGAACTTACCACTTATCCCTTACATAGCTAGGATTCTTGCTGTTCCCAAAAATTATTTAATTCCTCTTATTTTATTTTTCTCTGTTACTGGGATTTACGTAATGTCATTTAACAATTTTGATATTTATTTAATGATTGGGATAGCTGTAGTAGCAACTTTTTTAAGATTATATGATTTTCCGATGCCACCTTTGATATTAGCTTTTGTACTTGGTGGATTAATGGAAGAAAACTTGAGACGATCTTTATTATTAAGTAATGGTTCGTGGGAATTTTTGTGGGACAGAACATTAACCGCATGTATCCTAGCAACTACAATTTTAATTGTAGTTTGGCATATTTACAAAACCTTTAAAAGGAAAAATTAAGATTTAATATCTATACGTTTTCTAATAATTTCTTTATCAAGCTTCATTTCACGATATGACATGATTAAAACACCTAAAAATATAACACTAGCACCAATCCAAGTGAAGAGATCAGGTGTTTCACTAAAAACATAATATCCAATTAAAGAAGCAAACACTAAACTTAGAAAAGAGTATGGTTGTGTCATACTAACATCTACTAATTTGTATGCGTGATTTATGCAAAGATGTAATAATGTACCAAATAAACCTGCAAAAAATAAATAAATCAAAGTTTGAAAACTAGGTGTTTGCCAATAAAACAACGCAATAATGAAACTAAATATTGTCATATAAGTGTATCCATAAGATAAAATCGTAATCGAACTATCATCTTTTGCGATAGTTTTTGTAATTATAATCACTATTGACCACATAAAAGACGATGCCAGTGCCATATAAACTCCAAGAGAAATTTCAATTATCCCTGGTCTTAAAATTATTAACATTCCTATAAATCCTAAAATCAGTGCAAAACTCCTGTATATGTAAATCTTTTCTCCTAGAAACAAAACTGCCAATATTGTTACTATGAAAGGAACAACAAAAGATATCGCTGTAGCTTTTTCAATTGGCATCATTACTAAAGCTGAAAAATATAATAGCATTGAAGGTAAATTTAAAACTGCTCTTAAAAAATGTTTCTTGTGATGATTGGTTTTAAAAACTGTAAATTTAGATTTTAACATATATGGAAAAATAATCAGTAAACCAAACAAAAATCTAAAAAAACCTGCAACATAAACATTAACTTCTTCTTGTGCTAATTTTAAAAAGGTTAACATTAATGTTCCACAAAAAACTGAGATGATAATTAAAAAAATTGCTAATTTATTATTTGAAATCAATTTAATATCTTTTTGTATTCTTCAATTATTTTTGACCATTGAAATTTATTTATAAATTCTTTAGCATTTTTTCCAAACTCTAAATATTTTTTATTTTCCAGCAACGAGTTAATGGAAGAATAAATATCATCAAGATTATTTCCATCACATATTAAACCAGTTTTTTCATGATCAATTGCATCTGCAGCACCGCCATCTTTACCACCAATTGATGGAACACCATACTGTGCAGCTTCAACATAAGCTATACCAAAACCCTCAACTGATTTTTTATGAATTATAGATGGCATTACAAAGATATTAGATTTAGAAACTAAAGCATTTTTCAGATCATTGCTTATATCTTTAAAAAACATAACTTGTGCTTCAAGATCTAGTTCTTTTACCAGTTTCTTAATATTTTCCTCTTCTTCTCCATATCCAATACAAATGTAAACAATGTCAGGATAAATTTGTTTTAAATTTCTTAAAGCCATTATTATTTTTTCATGATTTTTACGTTTATCGAATCTTGAAACTGTAATTAGTCTTGGATTTTTAACTTTAAGTATACTTTCAACTTTATCTAAAGTTTTTTTATTTAATTCTTCAGCAGGATACACACCTGGATTTATTACAATTACTTTATTTTCATTAACACCAAGTTCTATCGCTAGATTTTTTGTAAATTGAGAATTTGCCACAACTTTTTCAACATTATTTAAAACATTAACCACCCTTTTATTTTGACTAGAACCTTTAGGATGATTGATTTCTTTACTATGAATTAAACAGTATTTTTTCTTAGAAGTTTTAATAAGTTCTAAACTTTTCCAATGATCAGAAATAATTCCATCTATTTTATTTTCTTTGATATATTCATTAATTAATTGTGCTTTTCTATATTTTCTTAGTAATTTAATCCCACCAACTCTTTCGATTGAAAAGGAAACTTGTTCATCAAAATTTTTGTGACCCTCTATATGATCTGCAAAAACTTTTATCATGAAGTTTTTAGATAATTCTCTTGAAAGACCCCACATTAGATTTTGCATACCACCAAGCTCAGGTGGGAATGATCTAGTTACAATTAGATACATTAATCATACTTCCATTTAATACCACAGCCCGCACTGGGTATCTGATCTTCAGGACCTTTTCCAGTTTCAGCTATTTGTCTCATAGCTGTTAGCAGATCACTTTCTCCGTCTTTAACTGGAATAAACTTTCTAAGTTCTCTTAATCTTCCTCTGTATTGAAGTTCTAGATTTTTATTGTAGCCAAAGAAATCTGGAGTACATACAGCATCATATGCTTTAGCAATTTCTTGAGTTTCATCATGTAAGTAAGGAAAATTGAAATGATTTTCATTTGAAAACTTGATCATGTTATCAAATGAGTCTTCTGGATAATTAACAAAGTCATTTGAGCAGATCGCAACTGAGTTGATACCAATTTTGTTTAATTCACTACAATCTTCAACTAATTCTTTTGTAATAGCTTTTACATATGGACAATGATTACAAATGAACATTATCAAAGTTCCATTTTCACCTTTGATATCATTTAAAGACAGAATTTTATTATCAGTAGATTTTAATTCAAATGGTATAGCTTTTTGACCAAAATCACATATTGGAGTTTGTATAGGCATAATATAAAATATATAGATTATGTTTTATGATTTAAAAGGTAAAAAACCAAAAAACTCTGGCGAAAATTGGGTAGCTCCGAATGCTACAATAATAGGAGATGTTACTTTAGAAAAAAATACAAGTATTTGGTTTAATGCAGTGCTTAGAGGAGATATTGAGAATATTCATATTGGTGAAGGATCTAATGTACAAGATGGAAGCGTATTACACACAGATCCTGGATGTCCTTTAAAAGTAGGAAAAAATGTTACTGTTGGACATTTAGTTATGCTTCATGGATGTACAATTGGAGATAACAGTTTAATTGGAATTGGAGCTGTCATTTTAAATAAAGCTAATATTGGCAAAAATTGTATTATCGGAGCTAAGGCCTTAATTACTGAAAACAAAGTTATACCTGACAATTCGTTGGTTGTTGGTTCTCCGGGCAAAGTTATTAGAGAAGTTACTGAAGAAGAAAAAAAAGCAGTCTTTGAAAACACAAAACATTATCAAGATAATTGGAAAAAATATTCTAAATCAATTTTTTAGTTACATTTAATTTAAATTTATGTCTAGACACCCTCATCATTTTAAAATTGCTTTTGCTTTAGCTTTTTCAGCTGGAGCGTGGGGAATTTATTGGTTACCACAAAGAATACTTGTTGAAGGCGGTCTTACAGGTGGATGGGGAACTATTGCTCAAATGATAATAGGATTTTTAATATTGTTACCAATAGCTCTTTGGAGATTGATTAAAAAAAAAGAAACTGGTTTTGGATTACCAGTCACTGGTTTGCTAGTTGGTGGTGGTTTCATTTGTTATGCTTTAAGTTTTCTTTTAACCGATGTTGTTCGAGCTTTAATATTATTTTATATGACGCCAATTTGGACGACAATATTTGAAATACTATTTTTAAAGAAAAGACCTGGCTTAGAAAGAGTGCTTACGTTAGGCCTAGCTCTTGGTGGTTTATGGATAGTTTTTAGCAAACAAACAATAATACCACTTCCAGAAAATGCAGGAGATTGGTTAGCATTAGTAGGTGGAGCAATTTTTGCTGGTGGAATGATAAGACTTGAAGTCATTAAAACTGACGGAGTATTTCCAATTATATTTTCTTTTTTTTTCTATGGAGCTTTATTTAATATAGTTGCTGGGTTTGTTTTGGTTGACTACCTTGGAGAAATGCCTGCTACTGAGGCATTCATTTCAATGTCTTATTTTTTATTTTTTATATCTGTCTTTTATTTTATTCCTACAGGAATAGTAATACTCTGGGCTCCAAGTAAATTAGGAGCAGGTTTATGTTCAATACTTTTTCTTGCAGAAATAGTTGTAGGAGTAATTAGCTCGAGTATACTTACTAACGAACCATTTGGTTGGAGAGAAATAGCAGGTAGCTCGATGATAGTTTTAGGAGGAATTTTAGCAGTAGTACTTGCTCCTAAAGAGGAAAAATTGATAAATTCAAATATTACAAATGTTTAAAAAAACGATTTTTATATAGGAGAAAACAATGCCAGCAGGATACGTTATAGCACAGCTAAAAATTACGAACCCTGAAAATTATAAAGAGTATGTTGAAAAGGTTACACCACTTGTAAAAAAATTTGGTGGGGAATTTTTGGTAAGAGCTGGTGAATTTACAATCTTTGACGGAGAAACAAAATTCCCTCGAATTATCGTTCTTAAATTCCCTAGTTATGAAAAAGCTTTAGAATGGTATAATTCAGAAGAATACAAACCTATTAAACAGATTAGACTGGATAATTCTGAAGGTACAAATATAGTTATTAAAGGTGTATGAAAAAACTTTTAATAATTTTAATAATTTCTTTAATTTCTCAATTATCTCAAGCAAACGAAAGATTTATACCGCTTGAATTATTCACTGGTGGGGAAATTCGTGATGATACTGAAATAAAATTTACAAAAGCCAATTTGGTTTTTGGGGAAAAGAAAAGAAAAAAAATAGTAGGTCCTGAAGATTGGAAAAATCCTCAAACTGGAAAATTAATAAAAGTTTATAAAAGAACAAGAAAAGGTCAAAGTGGAGTAAAAACTCAACTTTTTACTGTTACTAATGATGGACAATGCATTGGAAGAGTTTGGGATAGTAGGCGTGGTGGAAGAATAATTGTAAATGGATGTAAATTTCCTTTAGGTGTTTGGAAAGAAGGTGAAAAAAGAACATTTAATGGATCTTCTGGAGGAAAGACAAGAAAAATTGAATTAACTATTTTAAAACTTGGAAAAAAACAAAAAGATAAAATAAAATTTAATTGGAAACTTTACGATGGAGCTGGAAAATTAATGGATGACAATGATTATACATTTTCTAATGGGAGAGCAATGACAAAGCTTAATGATAAAAAAATATCAAAATGAAAAAAATAGTCAGTTATTTAATTAAATAATAGATCGTTAATCGAATAAACTATCAACCCAATAATAATAATTAATAGAATTAAAAAAGAAATTGTTCCACTTAATTGAGCTTTTATTCTTGTTTTTCCTTCTTTAAATTTTTTAAAGTGAATGCTCCCAAATCTCATTACAGCTAATCCTAAAATTATAAGAAATGCTGTAAATATATATCCAGTAATCATCTATGGAACTAACCAGGTGTCTTTATTGTTTTCCAAATTAAACTTTGCTCTTCGATGACCTTTAGCTGCTAAATAAAGCCATTCTATAGATTTGATTTTACACTGTATAACAGTAAAGTTTTTGTAACCTTTTTCACTTTGTTCTTTGGTGTAATCAAAATTGTCTAATTCTGGTTTTAATCCAGAGGTTGGTAGATCTGACTCAGTTCCAGGTCCATTATCAACTAAATAACATTTTCTACTTATATGTTGAGTTTTAGACCAAGATTCTTTTGTTACATCATTATTGTGATTAATAATGCATTCTACTTTTAATCTGACCTGTATCTTTTCATCTTTATCATAAAATAACATTGCAGCATTTTTATTTGCTTTTAGTTTTTCGATTTTATCTGATCGTATATCACTATGATATTGTACTATATTATTTGACTGGTCTGACTTTCTTAAAACTACAATTCTTCCATCTAAATCAGATTGATCGCCACAAATAAATACAGGTATTCTAAAAGGTGAACTTCTATCTTTAACACCATTATCTAACATTGACCAAATTTTCTTTTTGATCTCCGTAAAGTCCTCGTAATAAGGAACTGTATCTGTCACAAATATTATTTTTTCTTTTTTAATCTAGCAATCAAACCTGAACTGTCCCAACGGTTTCCACCCATCTCCTGAACCTCAGCATAATAACCATCAATAATTTCTGTTATAGGAACAGGCGAGCCATTTTTTTTTGCTTCTTCAATTGCAATTTTAAGATCTTTTCTCATCCAATCGATAGCAAAACCATAATCAAACTTATCATCCGTCATAGTTCGGTATCTATTCTCCATCTGCCAAGATTGTGCTGCGCCTTTAGATATAGTTTCCATAACTTTATCCATATCTAAACCTGCATTAATTCCAAAATTGATTGCTTCAGACAAACCTTGGACTGTTCCAGCAATACACATTTGGTTCATCATTTTTGTTAACTGGCCACTTCCACAAGGACCAATTAATTTCACCTTTTTGCTGTAGCAATCAATAACTGGTTCAGCTTTTTTAAACACTTCTTCATCACCACCAACCATTACTGTTAGTATCCCACCTTCAGCGCCAGCTTGTCCTCCTGAAATAGGAGCATCTAAAAAACGAAAACCCTTATCATTTGCTTTTTTATTTAATTCTCTTGATACTTCAGCAGATACAGTTGAGTTATCAATAAAAATAGACCCAGCTTTTGCTGTATTAAACAATCCATTTTCCCCAGTTGCAACTTCTCTTAAATCATCGTCATTACCAACACATGTAAAAATGAAATCTGCGCCATCTGCAGCTTCAGCGGGGGTATTTGCCATTTTACCTTTATATTCAGCAATCCATTTTTCAGCTTTAGATTTAGTTCTATTAAAAACAGTTACATTGTGTCCGGCTTTTGATATATAACCAGCCATTGGGTAGCCCATCACCCCAAGACCTATGAAAGCAACATTACAAGTCATAATTTTTTTCTATGTTTAAAAGTTTAAGTTTAAAAGTAATTGTATTTGGTTTTATTTTTACATTTTTTTCAAGCTTTGGACAGAGTTTTTTTCTTGGGCTTTTTAACTCTAGTATTAGAGAAGCCTTATCAATTTCACATGGACAATTTGGCTCAATTTATGCATCAGCAACTTTATTGAGCAGCATTGTTTTAGTTTGGATTGGAAAGAAAATTGATGATGTAAATATATTAAAGTTTGCTTCTTATGTAATAATTTTTCTATCTGCTTCTTGCTTTATATTTTCAAAAATTTCATCTGTTATTTTTTTATTTGTAGGAATTTTTTTAATGCGATTAGCTGGACAAGGTTTATCAAGTCATACAGCTACAACAACCATATCTCGTTTTTTTGAAAAAAATAGAGGTAGGGCTTTAAGTACAGGTTGGTTAGGATTGTCACTAGCTGAATTTATAATGCCTGTTTTAATTGTTTTTTTATTAACTTTTATAGAGTGGAGAGATATTTGGGTTTCAATTTCTATTTTAGTTATAATTGTATTACCTATAGCAACTTTTATTTTAGTTAAAGAGGTTAAAATTGATACTCGAGAAGAAACTAAAATAGAAGAGAAAAATAAAGAAATTAAACAATGGAAGAGAATAGAAGTTTTAAAAGATTATAGATTTTACATCATTTGTATGACGATGTTAGCCATGCCATGGATTGCAACGGGATCTTTTGTTTATCAGTCGTTTATATCCTCCTCTAAAGAATGGGGACCTTATGTAATTGCACAATCATTTATGGCTTACTCAATTTTATCAGTAATTACTCTTTTTATATCTGGTTTTTTAATTGATAAATTTTCAAGTAGAAAATTATTAATTTATATGAATGTTCCACTTTTTTTTTCAACTGTAGTTCTTTACTATTTTAATGCACCGCTATCCTCTTTTGTATTTTTTGGTTTACTTGGAGTAACTAATGGTTTGGCAAACGTTCTTGGTTCATCAACTTGGGCTGAAATTTATGGTGTAAAATATATTGGATCTATAAAAGCCTTAACAACTGCACTTATGGTATTTTCAACAGCATTTGGTACAGCATTATTTGGTTTCTTGATTGATGTTGGTTTTTCAATTGAACAGATAGCCGTTGTTTCAGGTGCTTATATCTCAGGCTCAATAATTCTTCTTTATTTGGTCAAAAATAAGCTAAATCCTAATTATTTATAAAATTGTCCTTGATTTTTAAAGACTCACTGTGTAGATACTCCGCATGGCTAGAGTTACTGTAGAAGACTGTATAGATAAAGTAGAGAGTCCTTACGAATTAGTACTTGTTGCTAAAGAAAGAGCTACTCAACTTAATGCAGGAATAGAACCAACAATTGATAGAGATAACGATAAAAATACAGTTATTTCATTAAGAGAAATTGCCGAAGAAAAAATTAAAGTTTCAGATTTAACTGATAGCGCAGTTTACAAACTTAGAAAACATGTCGAACAAGTTGATGATACTGCTGAGGATGATGAAGAAATAGGTGATGATTTTGAAAATCTTTACAAAGGTGAAATTTCAAAAAGTGGTACTCCAATTTTACCATCTAAAAGAGCAAGAAAAACTCCAGAAAAAATTCAATTAACAAAAGAAGATTTGGCTGAGCTATCTGAAACAGCTACAGCAGAAGTTGATAATTCAGTAGGAGAAGAAACGATGAATGAGCAAGGAGAAGTTTCTTTAGATGAAGTTTCAGAATCAGAAAATCAAGAAGCAGACGTATCTTCAGATGACACTGAAGCTTCAAACTCATAAAAAAATAATATAAAGTTATACCATGAATAGGAAAGTATCAGTTGCTCCTATGATGGATTGCACAGATCGTCATGAACGATTTTTTCTAAGATTAATATCCAAAAACACTCTTCTTTACACTGAGATGGTAGTCGATGAAGCTATAAATAGAGGAGATAAAAAAAAGTTGTTGGAGTTTAATATTAATGAGAAACCTGTTGCACTTCAATTAGGAGGCTCTTCTCCAAAACTTTTAGCCGAAGCCACTAAAGTAGGCGAAGATTTTGGTTATGATGAAATTAATCTAAACTTAGGTTGTCCTAGTAGAAAAGTTGAAAAAAATAGATTTGGTGCTTGTTTAATGAAAGAGCCAAATTTAGTGGCAGATTGTTTAAGTAAAATGCAATCATTTACAAAACTACCAGTAACTATAAAAACAAGAATTGGTTACGATGATGTAGAAGATTATGAAAATTTACATAGTTTTATTTCTACCTTAAAAGCAACTGGAGTTAAAACTTTCATCATTCATGCAAGAAAAGCAATGTTAGGTAAATTTACACCTAAGCAAAACTTAAATATTCCTCCTCTAAAATATGAATATGTTTATAAATTAAAAAAAGATTTTCCTAATGAAGAGATCATTATTAATGGAGGAATAACTTCAGTAGATGAAATAAAGCCTCATTTAAAAAAAACAGATGGTGTAATGATTGGAAGGGCCGCTTATCATACCCCATATTTGTTAGCAGATATTGAAAGAGAAGTATTTAATAATGAAGATGTGCCAAGTAGACAAGATGTGATTGAACAACTCATTCCTTATGTTAAAGAAGAATTAAAAAAAGGAACAAGATTGAATCAAATTATGAGACATACTCTTGGTTTATTTCATGGTCAAACAGGTGCAAGTTATTGGAAAAGATATTTAAGTGAAAACATGTGTGTGAGAGATGCTGATGTGAAAAAAATTGATCACATCATGGATAAAATTAAATATAACAATGTAGATACTAGAGTAGGACAGTCTGCTTAATTCAATTCTAACAAACGAATACAGTTATATTATTTTATTAATGGCTTTAACAGCTATTCCAGTAGGTTTTGTGGCTGGATTATTTGGTATAGGTGGAGGGTTGATAACTGTTCCTTTTTTATATTTTATTTTTGGGTCTTTAGAAATTGATCCTCAATATGTAATGCATCTTGCTGTTGGAACTTCTTTTGCAATCATAATACCAACCTCTACAGTTTCAGTTTTAACACATCATAAATTTAAAGCAGTTGATTTTGATATTGTAAAGAATTACGGTCTTTTTGTTGTGCTAGGAGTGATTGTTGGAACTGTTTTTGCAGCTTCTCTAAAAACCAAATCTTTGGTTTTATTTTTTTCTATAATGATCTTATTTTTAGGAATTTACTTACTTTTAATTAAAGAAAAGGAGCAAAACATAATTGTTAAAATGAAATTACATTTAAAAGTAATTCTTGGTTTTCTTGTTGGGTTTATATCTGCTCCTATGGGTATAGGAGGAGCTGTAATGAATGTACCTATCCTTAAGTTTTTTGGTTATTCAATAAATAAAGCTATAGGGAGTGCAGCAGCTATAGGTTTTCTAATTGCTCTATTTGGAGCAATAGGATTTCTTCTTTCAGGAAGTTTTTTAAATTCTAGTCTTCCACTAAGTATTGGTTTTATAAACATACCAGCATTTTTAATATTTATACCAATTACAACTTTCATGGCTCGGATAGGAGCTAAAACAGTACACAGTATTGATAAGAATAAAATTAGTAAGTTTTTTGGAATTTTTCTTTTAGTAGTTTCGATTAAATTTTTTTACGAATACTTAAAATTATAACAAGCAAAAAAAAAGAGGTGATTTCAGTCTCCCTCCATCACCTCACAAATTCAAACTAAGTGATTCTTTAAATATTTAAGAACACTTATTAGTTGAAAATGCATTTTATTAACTAATTTAAAATCAGACAATCTTAAGTTGTATTTAGTCTGAAAAAAAAACTCAATTTAGCCACACATAATATTTAGTGTTATTATTCTAATTGATACTTTTAAAAAATGGTTTCAATAAAAGATATTAATAAAAATATTAAAAAAAATTTATTTGATCCAATAGATAAAACTAAAAATAAGTTTTCCTCGCTCTTAAAAGAATTTAAAAAAAACAAAGTTAAAAAAGATTTAGCATTACAAAAACAATTAGAGAAAGAGAAGAAAAGAGAATTAATTTTAGAAAAAAAATTAGCAAAAAAAGCTAAACAAGATGAACTTAAAGAAGAAAGAAAGAAACTTCTTTTTCAAAGAAAATTAATCATTGAAAATGAAAAGCAAGAAAAAAAGAATGAAGAAAAAAGACAAAAAGTAGAAGCTCAAAGAATTAAAATAGAACAGAAAAAAATTAAAGACGAAGAATCTAGAAAACTTAGAGAGGAAGCCAGAAAGCTTAAAGAGGAGGATTTAAGGCTAAAAATGTTAGAGAGACAAAGAATTAGAGAAGAAAATATTAAAATTAAAGAGGAACAATTAAAAAACAAAGAAATTGAAGCTCAAAAGAGAAGAGATGAAAAAGAAAAAGAAAGACAAGAAAAAATAAGATTAAAAGAAATTGAAAGGAAAAATAGACTTGAGGAAGAACAAAGATTAAGAGAAGCAGCCAGGAAGCTGAAATATGAGCAAGAAAAACTTAAAGAAATGGAAGAAAGATTAAGAGATCTAGAAACTGAAAGACAACAAGAAATCCAAAGACAAATTTTAAAAGAAGAGGCTGAGCAAAGAGCGAAAGAAGAGGAATTAAGAAATAAAGAAAAAGAACTTAAAGAAGCTGAACGTGAGAGAATAAATAAAGAAAATGAAAGACGTCAAAGAGAAAGAGAATTGAAAATAGAGGAGGAAAAACAAAAAAGAATTGATGAAGAAAACGAGAGAATTAGATTAGCTGAAATTGCTCAAAAAGAGAGAGAAGATGAGGAAAATAGGCGAATGAAAGAGTGGGAGAAAAAATTTGATGAAGAACAAAGACTTAAAGAGGAGGAATTGGTTAGAAAGTTTTATAGCGACGAAACTCCTGAACAAGAAAATAATCAGGATGACGATAATTTAGAAACTAAAACTGATAACGAAAATTTAGAAAATAAAAATAATGAAGATAATTTAAAGAATTAAATTTTCTGATCATATTCACCGACTTTACCTGTGTTTTGTAACAAATCGTCAATAAAATCAAAGATTTTTTTCTTTCTTTCATCTGATGTTGGGCTTTCAGTAACAATAACTAAAGATGGTTTGTTTGAAGAAGCTCTTATAAGCCCCCAAGAACCATCTTCAAATGAAAACCTAACTCCATTAACAGTTAAAATGTCATTAATAACTTGGCCATCTATTTCAGTTTTGTTTTCTTTTAAATTTTTAATTTGCTGTACTAGCTCCTCAACAACTAAATATTTTTCTTCGTCTTTACAGAATGGCGCCATGGTTGGTGTTTGAAATGTACTAGGTAATTCACTAATAATTTCACTCATTTTTTTATTTTGATTATTTAATAAGTGACATACTTGAATTGCTGAATTAATTCCATCATCATAACCATATCCTAAAGGTTGATTAAAAAAGAAATGACCGCTTTTTTCAAAACCAGCTAATGCTTTTTCAGTGTTCACTTTTCTTTTAATATGAGAATGACCTGTTTTCCAATAAATTGTTTCACAATCGTTTTCTAATAAGATTTTATCTTTTGAAAATAAACCAGTTGATTTAACATCTACTACAAATTTTGAATTTTTATGTTTACTTGATAAATTTCTAGCTATTAAAAGCCCTATTTTATCTGAAAATATTTCATTACCTTTGTCGTCAATAACACCAACCCTATCTCCATCACCATCAAAGCCAAAACCAATATCAGCTTTGTTTTCTTTAACTATCTTTGCTATTTCATGAAGCATTTCTAGATCTTCTGGATTTGGATTGTATTTAGGAAAATTCCAATCTAGGTTACAATCTAACTCTATTACTTCACATCCAATACCTCTTAGAATATCTGGTGCAAAAACACCTGCTGTTCCATTTCCACAAGCCACTACAGCTTTTATTTTTTTCTTAATTTTATTTTTACTAATTAGGTTTTCTTTATAAATTTTATCAAAATCTTTTATTTGTTTTTCATTACCTACGCCTTTTGTAAATTTTTCATTTAAGGTAATTTCTTTTAATTCCTTCATTTCTTCAGGTGCATGAGTTAGTCCTTTTTTGATTCCCATTTTTACACCAGTCCAACCATTTTCATTATGACTTGCTGTAACCATTGCAACTGCATCTGCGTCTAAATTAAATTGTGCAAAATAAACCATTGGTGATAAGGACAGACCTATATCTTCTATGTTGCATCCGGTTGATAGTAATCCTTTTTTTAGAGCAGCTTTTATTTCTTCGCTATAAGATCGATAATCATGTCCAACGATGATACTTGGATTTTCTTTTTTAGTATGAATTTTTACTTGTGTTCCAAGTCCTTTACCAAGATTCTCTATTCCAGCTGAATTTATGTCTTTTTCATACAACCAACGAGCGTCATATTCTCTGAAACCATAGGGATCTATTTTTATGTTTTGATTCATTAGGTATTTACTTAACCTTTTTATGTTAATTTCTTGGAAAAAATTTAATTTTTTTATTGATTATCATATTGTCGCGTTCTATAAATGTTCTGTTGTCTAAATACTTATTTAGTATATTTACAGCAAACGCCTACAACATATAGTTGTTTTCGTATTAATAACAAAATATATTAACTTTTATGAATAAGATTCTTTCTCAAGCCCTTAAAAAAGCTGTCTCTGAATATAGCCCAGCAGTTAAAGAAGTTTCTAAAATAAATAAGCCTGATCTCTTTTCCTTAAATAATGAAACAGAATTATTTCAAAATGATAAAGGCATTATAATTAAAATTGATCGATCAAGAGATGCAAACCTTACTGACTTTGGTAAAGCAACTTTAAAGGATAGATATTTAGGGTTAAACGAATCTTACCAAGATTTATTTGCAAGAGTAGCAAGTACATACTCTGATGATAATTTACATGCACAAAGAATTTACAATTATATCAGCAACCTTTGGTTTATGCCTGCTACTCCAGTTTTATCAAATGGTGGAACTAAAAGAGGTTTACCAATTTCATGTTTTTTAAATGAGGCTTCTGACAGCTTGGGTGGTATTTTAGATCTTTGGAGTGAGAATGTTTGGCTTGCTGCTAAGGGTGGTGGTATCGGAAGTTATTGGGGTAACTTAAGATCTATTGGAGAGAAAATTGGAAGAGTTGGAAAAACTTCTGGAATAATTCCTTTTATAAAAGTTATGGACTCATTGACGATGGCAATTAGTCAAGGTTCATTAAGAAGGGGATCAGCAGCTTGTTATCTTCCAATTGATCATCCTGAAATCGAAGAATTTATAGAGATGAGAAGACCTACAGGCGGAGACCCAAATAGAAAAGCACTAAATCTACATCATGGTGTTTTAGTTTCAGATGCATTTATGAGAGCAGTTGAAACTGACGAGCAATGGGCATTAAAAAGTCCTGCTGATGGATCCATACAACAAACTATTTCAGCAAGAAATTTATGGATTAGATTATTAACTGCAAGAATAGAAACAGGAGAACCATATATTATTTATATTGATACTGTTAATAGACAAATTCCACAGCACCATAAGTTAGCAAACCTTACAGTTAAAACCTCTAATTTGTGCAGCGAAATAACTTTACCAACAGGAATTGATAAAGATGGAAGGGATAGAACTGCTGTATGCTGTTTATCCTCTTTAAATTTAGAAAAGTATGATGAATGGAAAGATGATCCAGATATGATTAATGATGTGATGAAATTTTTAGATAACGTCTTATCAGACTTTATTAATAAAGCACCTGATCAGTTTAAAGATGCAAAATATTCAGCAGAAAGAGAAAGAAGTGTTGGTTTAGGTGTAATGGGCTTTCACTCATTCTTACAAAAAAATAGAATTCCTCTTGAGTCAGTAATGGCAAAATCATGGAATAAAAAAATATTTAAAAATATTGATGAAAAAGTAAATCAAGCATCTAAAGATTTGGCTGAAGAAAGAGGGGCTTGTCCAGATGCAGCTGAGTATGGCTATAAGGAAAGATTTTCAAACAAAACAGCAATAGCTCCAACAGCTTCTATTTCAATTATTTGTGGTGGAGCATCTCCAGGAGTAGAACCTATTGCAGCAAACAGTTACACACACAAAACCTTGTCAGGATCTTTCAATGTTAGAAATAGATATTTAGAAGAAATATTACAAAATCACGGTAAAAACGATGACGAAACATGGTCTACAATCACTACTAATCAAGGATCTGTTAGTCATCTAGATTTCTTAACTGATTTAGAAAAAGATGTATTTAAAACAGCATTTGAGCTTAATCAAAATTGGATAATTGAATTAAGTGGGGATAGAACACCTTATATTTCCCAAGCTCAATCAGTGAATTTATTTTTACCAGCAGATGTTCATAAAAAGGAATTACATAAAATTCATTTTGATGCATGGAAGAAAGGCTTAAAGAGCCTTTATTACTGTAGATCAAAATCAATTCAAAGAGCTGAAAATATCAATGATGCTAAATTAACTGATATCACAGCAAATGTTTATAAATCTAAAAATCAACAATCTAACGAGCAGCCAGAGTACGAGGAGTGTTTATCATGTCAGTAGCAGAAAAAATTAATAAAGAGATTATTCAACCAAAAAAAATGGGTCTATTAGTAGAAAACCCAGTGTACAAACCTTTTAGATATCCATGGTGTTATGATGCATGGCTAACTCAGCAAAGAATTCATTGGTTGCCAGAAGAAGTCCCTTTAGGAGATGATGTTAGAGATTGGCAAAAAAATCTGTCTCAATCAGAAAAAAATTTATTAACTCAAATCTTTAGATTTTTCACTCAAGCAGATGTAGAGGTTAATAATTGTTATTTAAGACATTACACAACTGTATTTAAACCAACTGAAGTATTAATGATGATGACAGCATTTGCTGCAATGGAAACAGTTCATGTAGCAGCATATTCTCATCTTCTTGATACGATCGGCATGCCTGAATCAGAATACTCGGCTTTCATGAAATACAAAGAGATGAAAGATAAGTATGATTATATGCAGGGTTTCAATGTAAATTCTAAAGAGGATATTGCAAAAACAGTTGCAGTGTTTAGCGCGTTCACTGAAGGATTGCAGTTGTTTGCAAGTTTTGCTATTTTATTAAATTTTCCAAGACACAATAAAATGAAAGGAATGGGGCAGATAGTTACTTGGTCTGTAAGAGACGAAACACTTCATTGTAATTCTATGATTAGAATTTTTAAAGAGTTTATAAAAGAAAATCCTGAAATCTGGACACCTAAACTTAAAAAAGAACTTTATGAAGCTTGTAGAATAATTGTTGAGCATGAAGACGCTTTTATCGATTTAGCTTTTGAAATGGGTCCAATGGAAGGTTTAACCGCTCAAGAAGTTAAAGATTATATTAGGTTCATTGCGAATAGACGACTTATCCAATTAGGATTAGAACCAATTTATGATGTTCAAAAAAATCCACTAACTTGGTTGGATACAATGCTTAATGCAGTTGAGCATATGAATTTCTTC
Organism: uncultured Pelagibacteraceae bacterium; assembly: GCA_902536005.1. GTDB lineage: Bacteria > Pseudomonadota > Alphaproteobacteria > Pelagibacterales > Pelagibacteraceae > Pelagibacter. Next base: position 19,860 of record CACAVT010000003.1, on the reverse strand, counting down.
GAAGGTAGAGCAACCGAATATTCTAAAGCCTCAACACAGGGTACTTGGGCAGAAGCTTTTAGTTAAATCAAATGTTTAAAAAATATTATATAATATTTTTTTTTCTTACTTTATCAGGGTGTAATACGGTAACTGGAACAGTTGAAGGAACCGCACTTGGAGTAGTAAAAGATGTTAAGTCTACTTACCATTACACTACATGTGTATTTACAAAAGTTACTTGTGGAGATTTAGATTTAGATTAAATTATCTTTGATTTAACTGCATTACTTTTCTATGCTTACTACCTTTGTAACTAGCCAAAGGCCTAATAAGTTTGTTAGCAGCATGTTGCTCCATTATGTGAGCAGACCAACCTGTTATTCTTGAAATGACAAATATTGGGGTAAAAAAATCGGTTTCAAATCCCATTAAATGATAAGTAGGTCCTGTAGGATAGTCTACATTAGGATATATATTTTTTTCTTTTATCATTACCCTTTCAACAATATCGTAAATTTTCTCGAATTTTTTATCTTTCTTAATTTTTGCAACTTTTGCAAAATACTTCCTCATGGTTGGAACTCTAGAATCACCTGATTTATAAACTCTATGTCCAAATCCCATAACCACTTCTTTATTTTTTAAGGCGTTATTTATCCATTTTAATGCATTTTCAGGCTTTTTAATTTTATTCATCATATGCATCACTTCTTCATTAGCTCCACCGTGAAGAGGTCCTTTTAAACTGGCAATCGCTCCTGTTATTGCGCCATGTATGTCAGACAAACTGCTTGTAATTGTTCTAGCTGTGAATGTTGAAACATTAAAACTATGCTCAGCATATAAAATTAAAGAAACATCAAATGCTTTAACAATTTCTTTTTGAGGAACTTTTCCAAAACACATATAGAAAAAGTTTTCAGCAAAAGTTAAGTTTTTCTTTGGTTTGATTATTTTTTTTCCTTTTCTAATTCTATAAAAAGCTGCCAACGCGGTTGGAGTTTTTGCAAAAATTCTTAATGCTTTTCTCATATTTGCTTCATGAGAAGAATCTGTAGTTTCCTTGTCTTCTAATCCCATAACACTAACAGCAGTTCTAGCAACATCCATTGGATGAGATTTTTTTGGCATATGTTTAATTATTTCGTATAAATTTTTAGTTAACTCCCTATTGTTTCTCTCCTCTTTTTCAAATTTTCTTAATTCAAGCGTGTTTGGGAGATCTTTATTTAAAATTAAATAAGCAACTTCCTCAAACCTACAGTATTCACATAAATCTTGAGCAGCATATCCTCTATAAGTAAGAGAATTTATTTCTGGCATTACTTTTGAAACTTCAGTTTCATCCACAACAATTCCAAGTAAGCCTTTTTTAATTTCATCACTCATTATTCATGTCCTTCAGTACTAAAATTATAAATCTTTTCGTCTAATGAATTGTATTTTTCATAATCAACTAATTCATAAAGTCTTTTTCTAGTTTGCATTTTATCAACAATGTTGTTTTGGTGTCCACTTACATAAATGTCTCTTAATCCATCTTCAACATTTTTCATAGCCAATCTTTGTGTGGTGACCGGATAAATTACAATATTATAGCCAAAATTTTCTAATTCTTTATAGTTAAATAATTTTGACTTACCAAATTCAGTCATATTAGCTAATAAATAACCTGATAACGCTTTACGGACTTTTTCAAAGTCTCTTTCATCTTGAAGTGCCTCTGGAAATATTATTTCAGCACCAGCATCAATATAAGCTTTACATCTTTCAATCATTTTATCTAAACCTTCAACACTCTTAGCGTCTGAACGCGCAATAATTTTAAAATTTTGATCTTTTTTAGTAGAAACGCATTCTTTAATTTTTTTAACCATAGCATCAGTAGAAATAAGTTCTTTATTATCAAGATGCCCACATCTTTTTCTCTCAATTTGATCCTCTAAATGAACTCCTGTTATTCCAAATTCTTCAAATGTTTCTATAGTTTCTTTGCAAGATTTAAATCCTGTATCTATATCAACTATTGTTGGAAGATTAGTAACTCTAGAAATTAAATAAGATCTTGTACTAACATCTTGAAGCGTAGTTAAACCTATATCAGGAAATCCAAGATCATTAGCCATGACTCCACCAGATACATAAACTGCATCATATCCAATTTCTTCAATTAATTTTGCTGTGAGAGGATTGTATGCACCAGGAACCCTTAAAATTTTATTTGATTGTAATTTTTGATCAAAATCTAATCTTTTTTGACTTGGTTCTTTTTCTACAAAATGCATTAAAAAATTCCTTTCTTACTATTTCGCTTTAATTTACTTTTTCTTACTTCAATATTCAATTTATGAAGTTGACCAACTTTCAAATTTCTTAAATTTTGTACAGTTTTTAAAAAGCGATTTCTTTCTTTTTTATCTAAAATACCTTTGGTTAAAGTTAAAAATTTATTTATATAATTTTGTCTCTTAAATGGTCTTGCCCCATATGGATGCGCATCTGCTCTGTCTAGTTCCTCTGTTATTTTTTTTCCATTATTAAGTGTTACAACTACTTTAGCACCAAATGCTTTATTTTTTGGATTTGGATCATGATATTTCTTTGTCCATTTTTTATCTTCATATGTTTTTATTGATTTCCAAATCTTAATAGTGCTTTTTCTATTTGCTCTAGTTTTTGTATAAGATTTAACATGATGCCAATCTCCATCTTCTAAAGCTACAGCAAAAATATACATAATAGAATGATCAAGAGTTTCTCTACTAGCATTTGGATCCATTTTTTGTGGATCATTAGCACCTGTCCCAATAACATAATGAGTGTGATGACTTGTAAAAATATCAATTTTTTTAATTAGATTTAAATTTGGAATTTTAGTTTTTAGTTTTTTAGCTAAATCTATTAAGGCTTGAGATTGATATTCTGCAGAATATTCTTTTGTATATGTCTCTAAAATAGCTTTTTTACTTTCACCTTTTTTTGGTAAAGGGACTTTATATTTTGCTTTTTTACCATCCAATATTCTAGCTATAACACTATCTTCACCTTCGTATATTGGACTTGGAGCGCCTTCACCTCTCATGGCTCTGTCTACAGCTTCTATACCAAGTTTACCCGCATGTGCAGGAGCATAAGCTTTCCAACTTGAAATTTCTCCTTTTCTAGATTGTCTTGTAGATATTGTTGTGTGTAATGCTTGTTGAACAGCTTGATAAATAGTTTCAGTATTTAATTTTAACATTGTTCCTAATCCAGCAGCTACACTAGGACCTAAATGAGCAATGTGATCAACTTTATGTTTGTGCAAACAAATACCTTTAACTAAATTTACCTGAACTTCATACGCAGTAATTATTCCCCTTATTAAATCTAATCCACTTTTTTTATTTTGTTGTGCTACACTAATAAGTGGAGGAATATTGTCACCTGGATGACTATAATCAGCAGCTAAAAAAGTATCATGAAAATCTAATTCTCTAACAGCTGTTCCGTTTGACCATGCTGCCCATTCACAATCAAATTTTAATTTTGAGTTTACACCAAATAAAGTTGCACCATTTTTTCTAGAGTGTCTTAAAGCCATTTCTCTAGATGAAATTACAGGTTTTCTATTTAAAGAGGCGATCGCAACAGAAGCATTATCAATAATTCTATTGATAACCATTTCAATAGCATCTTTATTTAATTTGGCCTTATCACTAGCTATCTCTGCTATTTTCCAAGCAAGCTGATTCTTTTTCGGAAGATTAATTTTTGATGGATATACTTTAACTGTATGTAATAACAAAATAACTCCTAATTTGTGATTTTGTTTTAATAGTTAAAATAAATTAATCAATATTAAAGATATTGAGATACTATTTTTTCAATACCTACAAAGTCTTTTATTAAGTGATTATGATAAATTTCATCAATATTTTTTTCAGTATATCCATCTTCTAATAAAATCATTGGGATTTCTGCCGCTTTAGCAGCATTTGCATCTGACTCACTATCGCCAATCATAATTGATTTATTTTTACTTCCATCTAAAATTTCTATGATTGTTGTTATGTGCCTTGGATCAGGTTTGCAATAATTAAAAGTATTGTAACCAGCAACATATTCAAAGTAATCATATATACCAATTTTTTTTAGAAGATCTACTGCAAGATGTTCAGTTTTATTAGTACATACTGCCATTGATATATTTTCTTTTTTACACCAATTTAAAAAATCTTTTACACCAGGCATCAAAGTACTTTCATTCAAAATATTCTTTCCATAATAAGAAATAAACTCATCTGTCATTTCATTTTTAATTTTCTCATTAATCGAAGTTAATTCTTTTTTAGCTTGGCTCCATATAGATCTACCAATCATTGCTCCAGCTCCTTGACCAACAGCACTTTTAAGTTCATTAAGAGATTTTGTAGGATATCCAAATTTTTTCATAACATGGTTATGCGCAAGCATTAGATCAGGCGCTGTATCTACCAAAGTACCATCTAAATCGAATAAAACTGTAAATTTTTGTTTCATTTTAAAAGTATTTTAAAGAAATAAATTGTGAATTAATCAATATACATACTTAATGTAAATCAAATCTAAATGGAAGTTTTAAATCAAAAAAAACTTAGAGAAAAATTTATAAAGTCAGGTGTAAAGATGATAGGTCCTGAAACTATTTTTTTTTCAAAAGATACTAAGATTGGAAATAATGTAATTATAGAACCTTATGTTGTTATTGGATCTAAGGTTAAAATTGGGAATAACGTAATTATAAAATCTTTTTCACATTTAGAATCATGTAAAATTGAAAATAAAGTTGAGATTGGTCCTTATGCCAGAATAAGACCTAATACAATTTTAAAAGAAGGATCTAAAGTAGGTAATTTTGTAGAGATTAAAAAAAGTACTTTAGGAAATAAATCTAAAGTAAATCATTTATCTTATGTTGGAGATGCTGAAATAGGAAAATCAGTAAACATTGGAGCAGGCACAATTACTTGTAATTATGATGGAGTAAATAAAAATAAGACAAAAATTAAAGACAAAGTATTTATAGGCTCAAACTCTTCTTTAATTGCTCCAATTACTATAAACAAAGATAGTATCGTTGGAGCTGGATCAGTAATAACAAAAAATGTTAAAAAAAAATCTTTAGCACTAACAAGATCGCCACAATTAGAAGTTAAGAATTATAAAGGAAAGAAAAAGTAATTTATGTGTGGAATTATTGGAATATCAAGTAACAAACCTGTTTCTGCAAATATAATTAATTCATTAAAAAAATTAGAGTACAGAGGATATGACTCAGCAGGAATAGCTACACTTTCAGATGGTGAAATCAATGAAGTAAAATCAGAGGGAAGAGTTGATAATTTAGAAAATAATTTTGATTTAAAAAACTTAAGAGGAAATATTGGTATAGGTCATGTAAGATGGGCAACTCATGGAATTCCAAATAGTTTAAATGCTCATCCTCATTCTTCTCATAACGTATCTGTAGTTCATAATGGAATTATTGAAAACTCTACAATATTAAAAAAACATTTGATTAACAAAGGTCATAACTTCAAATCACAGACAGATACAGAAGTAATTGTTCATTTAATAACAGAACATTTAAAGACTTCAGAATTAGAAGAAGCCATCACAAAAACTTTAAAACAACTCCATGGTAGTTTTGCTCTTGGAATTGTTTTTAAAGATATACCAGATTTAATAGTTGGTGCTAGAAGAGGATCGCCATTAGCTGTTGGTTATGGTCCAAACGAAAACTACCTTGGATCAGATTCTTATGCTTTAAAATCTATGACAAATAAAATTACTTATCTTGATGATGGTGAATTTTGCGTTGTTAAAAAAGATCAAGTTCTTTTTTTTAATGAAGAAGGAAAAAAAATTAATAAAAAAATATTAGAACTATCATCAGATCAAGCAAGTTATGACAAAGGTCATTTTAAACATTTCATGGCAAAAGAAATTGAAGAACAACCAACAACAATTAAAACTGGAATTAAAGAATATGTAGATAATGTAAATAAAGACATAAATATTTTTAATTTTCCTTGGAAAATAGAAGAGATAAACTCAATCACCTTAATAGGATGTGGAACAGCGTATCACTCTTGCTTAATGGCAAAATATTGGTTTGAAGAACTTACAAATTTAGATGTCAATATAGATATAGCTTCAGAATTTAGATATAGAAAAAATAGATTTAAAAAAGACAGTTTATATGTCTTTGTTTCACAATCTGGGGAAACAGCAGATACTTATGCAGCTTTAGATATATGTAACAAAAACAGAATGAAAACATGTGCTGTTGTTAATGTAATTGAAAGCTCAATAGCAAGAGATTCTAATTTTGTTTTACCAATTCATTGTGGTCCTGAAATTGGAGTTGCATCAACAAAAGCATTTCTAGGTCAAATACTTGTTTTATATATTTTAGCTTTAAAACTTGGATCAATGAGAAATGAAATTGAAAAAAAAGAATATCAAGAAAAAATTAAAGACCTAAAAGCTTTACCTGGCTTAATAGAGAAAACATTGCTTCATGATAATGATATCCAGGCAATATCTTCAACATTTAACGAAGCAAAAGGTTCAATGTTTTTAGGAAGAGGGTATTCATATCCAATAGCTTTAGAAGGTGCATTAAAACTTAAAGAACTTTCATATGTTCATGCTGAAGGATATCCAGCTGGTGAAATGAAACATGGACCTTTGGCCTTAATAGAAGAGGGCATGCCAGTAGTTGTTTTGGCCCCAAGAGATAATTATTATAAAAAAACAATTTCTAATATGCAGGAAGTTATTGCTAGAGGGGCGAAGGTATTATTGATAACCAACAAAAGTAAAGACGAAGTTGTGTCAGAAAATATTTGGGAAACTATTGAAGTTGAGAATACAAATGATGACTTACTTCCATTTCTTTTGACTATTCCGCTTCAAAAACTTGCGTACTACTCTGCTCTTAAAAAAGGTTACGACATTGATAAGCCTAGAAATTTGGCTAAATCTGTCACTGTTGAATAAACTTAAAACTCTGCTAAAACACCTTCAGGTTGAACATGAAAATTTGGAAAAAAAATAGTTGGAGAAAATATCCTGTTAAACACATACCAGATTATCCAGATAAAAAAGAACTGGACAAGGTTTTAGATAAGATAGGAACATTTCCTCCGTTAGTCTTTGCAGGCGAAACAAGACATCTTAAAAGTCAGTTAGCAGATGTTGTTGATGGTAAAGCATTTTTACTGCAAGGCGGAGACTGCGCAGAAAGTTTTGCAGAATTTAACCCAGATAACATTAGAGATACATTTAAGCTTATGTTGCAAATGTCATTAGTTATGACTTATTCGGCATCTCTACCAGTTGTAAAAGTTGGAAGAATAGCTGGACAGTTTTCAAAACCCAGAAGTGCTCCAACTGAAATAAAAGATGGTGTAGAACTGCCTAGCTACCTAGGTGATAACATAAATGCAATGGAATTCACTGAAAAAGCTAGAGTCCCAGACCCAAAAAGATTATTTAAAGCTTATTCTCAATCAGCAGCAACTCTTAATCTTATTAGAGCTTTTTCTAAAGGAGGTTTTGCAGATTTAAACAAAGTCCATTTGTGGAATTTAGATTATATTAAAAAAAGCCCTCAAGCTAAAAAATTTAAAGATCTTGAAGATAAAATTGCTGATGCTATAGCTTTCATGAGAGCATGTGGAATTACCTCGGATTTTAATAATAGATTGTACACGGTAAATTTTTGGACATCACATGAAGCTTTACTATTACCTTTTGAGGAGTCAATGACGAGAACAGATTCTACCACAGGAGAAAATCATGATACCTCAGCACATTTTGTTTGGATTGGTGATAGAACTAGGCAATTAGATGGTGGTCATGTTGAATTTTGCAGAGGCATAGAAAATCCAATTGGCATTAAATGTGGACCAACTTTAAAAGCCGATGATCTAATTAATCTTTGTAATCGAATTAATCCAAAAAATGAAAAAGGTAAAATTACATTAATATCGAGATTTGGAGCAGATAACGTATCAAAATTTTTACCAAAATTAATTAGAGCAATAAAAAAAGAGGGATTAAACGTAATTTGGTCATGTGATCCTTGTCATGGAAATACAATCAAAGCAGCAACAGGGTTTAAAACAAGACCATTTAATAGTGTTTTAAAAGAGGTAAAAGAAGTTTTTGCATGTCATCAAAGTGAAGGAAGTTATGCAGGAGGCCTACATATAGAATTGACTGGTCAAGATGTAACTGAGTGTATAGGAGGGGCTCAAAAAATATCTGAAAAAGATTTATCTTCCAGATACCACACTCATTGTGATCCAAGACTTAATGGAAATCAAGCTTTAGAACTAGCTTTTTTAATATCTGATGAGATTAAAAAGAATAGCTCCTATTCAAAAAAATGCAGACAGAGCGGCATCTTAATACATTGTAAAATTATTAATAATAAATAGTTTCTAATTATGACACCTACTGAAAAAGTTAAATTTATTTCTAATTGGATCAAAAACTATGTAGATAATATGCCAACAAAGGCTGGGTCGTTAGTAATAGGTATTTCTGGAGGAATTGACTCATCAGTATCAAGCACACTTAGTGCCATGACTGGAATAAAAACTATTGTTTTATCTATGCCAATCAAACAGAAATCACATCAACATGATTTAAGTATAAAGCATCAAGAATGGTTAGTAAAAAATTTCAAAAATGTTGAAGCGCATACGATTAATTTAGACGAGTTATTTTTAGCATTTAATGCAAGCTTATCAAAATTTGATAATGAACATGGTATGGCTAATTCAAGAGCTAGACTAAGAATGACCACTCTTTATCAGGTAGCAGCAGCGAATAAAGGAATTGTTGTAGGAACAGGAAACAAAGTTGAGGATTTTGGTGTTGGATTTTATACGAAGTATGGAGATGGTGGAGTAGATATTTCCCCAATAGCTGATTGTAACAAAACACAGGTCTGGGAATTAGGAAAAGAGCTAGGAATTCTGCAAGAGATTATTGATGCACCTCCAACTGATGGTTTATGGGATGACGGTAGAACTGATGAAGGTCAACTTGGTTTAAAATATAATGAATTAGAAGAAGCAATGGAGAATCCAAATTCTCCGAATCGTACAAAATACGAAATTATCAGAAAACAAAATATGCATAAAATGGAGCCAATTCCTGTATGCATAATTCCAAATTAATCAAATAGATTCACAAATCTATAATTTAAGTATATTTCTTCAACTATGAGTTTAGATATTTTTTTAACAAATAATCTTACAAACAAAAAAGAAAAATTTATTCCCAAAGATAAAAATAATGTGAGAATGTATGTTTGCGGTCCAACTGTTTATGATGATCCTCATATTGGTAATGCTAGACCAGTAGTTGTATTTGACATTCTTTTTAAAATTTTAAAAAATAAATATCATAATGTAACTTATGTAAGAAATATTACAGATGTAGATGATAAAATAATAAAATCCTCAAAGGAAAACAATATTTCAATTTCAGAGCTTACTAAAAAAATTACTCAAAGTTTTAACGAAGATTGTATCTATCTAAATTGTGAACAACCAAATCATGAGCCAAAAGCAACTGAGCATATTTCTGAGATGATAGAAATGATCTCTGAATTAATTAAAAAAGGATTTGCTTACGAAAATAATAAGCATGTTTATTTTGAAGTAAAAAAATTTAAAGATTATGGGCAGTTATCAAACAAAAAGTTAGATGAATTAGTTGCAGGATCAAGAATTGAAGTAAGTGATAATAAAAAAAATCCTGAAGATTTTGTTTTATGGAAACCATCAGAAACAGATGAGCCCTCATGGGACTCACCTTGGGGAAAAGGTAGACCTGGTTGGCATTTAGAATGTTCGGCAATGTCTAAAAAATATTTAGGAAACGAATTTGATGTTCATGGAGGAGGCGTTGATTTGTTATTTCCGCATCATGAAAATGAAATAGCTCAATCAAGATGTGCAAATGATAGTAAGGCGTTTGCTAATTATTGGTTACATAATGCATTTATCACAATATCCAATGAAAAAATGGCAAAATCACAGGGTAATATTTTAAAAATCAAAGATTTTAGAAATAATAAAAGTGGTCAAGTTTTAAGAATGGCTTTGATGAGTGCACATTATCGACAGCCACTTGATTGGAATGATAAGCTTTTAGAGGATTGTGAAAATACAATTAGTAAATGGTATAACGTTTATTTAAACATAAAAACAAAATTAAAAATTTCAGATGAAATTCTTAAACCTCTTCTCGATGATTTAAATACACCAGGCTATATTGCTAATTTACATAAACTATATGAGAAAGCAGCGAAGGGTTCTGATGAAGATAAAATATTTTTTATTTCTGCCTGTAATTTTATTGGATTGTTAAATGAAACTAAAGAGGATTGGCTTAAATTTAAGAAAAACAAGGTATCAATTTCTGAAAATGAAATTTTAATTAAAATTAATCAGAGAAATGAAGCTAGAGTTAATAAAAATTATAAGGAAGCTGATAAAATAAGAAATGAGCTATTAGACAAAGGTGTTTTAATAGAAGATAAAGATGGTAAAACGACTTGGAAATTTAAATGAGCAAAGAACAACTTTATATATTTGACACAACACTGCGTGATGGAGCACAAACACAAGGTGTAGATTTTTCAATTGATGATAAAGAAAAAATCTCATCAGCATTAGATAAATTAGGTGTGGATTATGTTGAAGGTGGTTGGCCAGGTGCAAATCCAACTGATACTGAGTTTTTCAATAAAGATCATAATTTTAAATCAACAAAGTTAACTGCATTTGGAATGACTAAAAAATCTGAACACAGTGCAGAAAATGACCCTATGCTCTCATCATTAATTAATTCAAAAAGTACTTCTGTTTGCTTGTTTGGAAAATCATGGGATTTTCAAGTGGATGTCGCATTAGGAATAAGTAATGAGCAGAATATAATGAATATAAGTGAAAGTACTAAACACATTGTTAAATCTGGAAAAGAGTTCTTGTTTGATGCTGAACATTTTTTTGATGGATATAAAGCTAATCCAGAATATGCAATGTCATGTTTAAAAGCTGCTTTTGATAATGGTGCTAGATGGGTTGTATTATGTGATACTAACGGCGGTACACTTCCACACGAGATAACAGAAATTGTAACTAAAGTAAGCAAGCAAATCCCTGGAAAAAATTTAGGAATACATGCTCATAATGATACCGAAAATGCTGTAGCTAATAGTCTTGCAGCAGTTCAAGCAGGTGTTAGACAAGTCCAGGGCACAATCAACGGTTTGGGGGAAAGATGTGGAAATGCTAATTTAATGTCATTAATTCCCTCTTTTTTTTTAAAGAAAGATTTTTCAGATAAGTTTGAACTAAGTATTAAAAGAGAAAATTTAAAAAACTTAACTCAATGTTCAAGATTATTAGATGAGATATTAAATAGAAAACCAAATAAACATTTACCTTATGTAGGAGCTTCTGCTTTTTCTCACAAGGGGGGAATGCATGTGTCAGCGGTTCAAAAAAATCCTAAAACCTACGAGCACATAAATCCAGAGGAGGTTGGTAACTCTAGAAATATTGTAGTTTCAGACCAATCAGGACAATCCAATATAATGTCGAGATTGAATTCAATAGGAATTAAAGTCGAGAAAAGCAATCCAAAAATTAAAAAACTTTTGGATGAAGTTAAAGATCGAGAATTTATTGGTTATAGTTATGATGGTGCCGACGCATCCTTTGAGTTGTTGGCTCGAAGATTAATGGGTGAGATACCAAGATATATTTCTATTAATGAATATGATGTTTCAGTAAAGAAAGATAACGCAGGAGAAATTGTTTCATATGCAAAAGCTCAATTAGAAGTAGACGGAGATAAAATTTTGTGTGAAGGACAAGGAAACGGACCTGTTAATGCTCTAGATAATGCTATTAGAAAGAATGTTAACAAGCTTGCTAAATATTCAGAATATTTAAAAGATTTAAGACTAGTTGATTACAAAGTAAGAATTTTAAATACTGGTACAGAAGCTGTAACAAGAGTAAGTATTGAAAGCACAGACTCTAAGGGTGTGAATTGGTTTACTATTGGAGTATCACCGAATATCATTGATGCATCTTTTAAAGCTTTAGTGGACAGTCTAGATTATAAATTATTCAAGGATAAAGCTCCTGGAAGTTCGTAGGAATGAAAATTAAAAAATTTTCGGAAAAACCGTCTGATATAAGAGATAGAATAGGAGCAAAACCAATAGTTTGTTACCCAAATACCAATATTGAAGAAAAAAATTTAAGTATTTTACATTCTGCTCGAGAACATTTGGTTAAAAAAGAAGAAGTTATAATACCTCCAAGAGATGCAAAAACGTTCGAAGTTAAATTTGGTGAGTTTTTCAGAATTGAAAGTGTAGAGGGACCTCAAGTAGGTGATTTAAATTTATTTAATTTAAATAATTTAGAGGAAAAATTTTACTCAGGAAAAACAAGAGCTCTCTATGGAACTCACCTTTCTGTTGGGGATAAAATGTTTAGTAGTTTTCCCTATCTTAGATCTCTAGCAACAATAACTTGGGATACTTTAGATTGGTATGATTATGATAAAGACGGAGGATCGGTTCATGATGTAATTGGTACTAGATGTGATCCGTATACATCAAAACTTTTAAGTGATAACGATTATCATTATTGTTGTCATTCAAATTTAACAAGAGCTTTAGTTAAAGAAAAAAATGTTCAATTAGACCACGCAGAAAAAATAGTTCATGATGTATTAAATGTTTTTATGTTAACTGGATTTACTAATGATACTAAACAATACTTTATGAAAGCAAGCCCTGTAAGACCTGGTGATTATTTAGAATTTTTTGCTGAAACAGACTTGTTGGGTGCTCTTTCTGCTTGCCCAGGAGGTGATTGTGGATCTGAACACTCATCTGATGTTGCAAAATGTTATCCATTAAGAGTTTCTATTTGGACTGTAGATCCAAAATATCTAAATGATATTAAACCATCAGCTATTTCCAATTATAACAGAAATCATGGCATAGATTAATGTCTGTTAATAATATTTCTTTCATTTTACACAAACCTCAACTCTCAGAAAATATAGGAGCATGTGCAAGAGGAATGAAGAATTTTAATTTTAGTAAACTTATTGTTATTGATCCTAAACCAATATTTCCTAATGATAAAATTTTAGCAACTTCTGTAGGTGCAAAAAACATAATCAACAAAGCGAAGAATTATGAAAGTTTAGAAAAATCTTTAAAGAATATAGATATTGTAATTGCAACATCAGCACGATTTAGAAATAAAAATATTAAACATATTCAATTAGAAGATTTAAAAAAAATTAATTATAAAAAGAAAATAGCTTTTTTATTTGGTTCAGAAGCATCTGGTCTATCAAATAATGAAATAAGCTATGCTAATTATACTCTTCAAATTTCGACTAATCCTGATTTTAAATCATTAAATCTATCTCACAGCTTAATAATAATTGCTCAATATCTATCTAGCATAATTAATTTAAAAGCATCTTCTTTTAATAAATCACATAAAGTTAAGTCAGCGTCTAAAAAAGAGATAGTTGCTATGGCAAACCTTTGTATACAGAATCTTGAAGATATTAATTTTTTTAAATCAAAAGAGAAGAAACCAATTATGCTTGAAAACCTGAGGAATATTTTTTATAGGATGGAATTATCAACAAAAGAAACACGTATTTTATCAGGGGTATTTGCAAGTTTAGGTAAAAAACGTTGATTGACAAAATGATGAGTAAGTTTATAAAGCCCACTATCAAATGACAAAAAGATTAAACTCTAAACATAAAGTAGACAGAAGATTAAAGGTTAACCTTTGGGGAAGACCTAAAAGTCCTTTTAATACTAGAGCTTATGGACCAGGACAACATGGTCAAACAAAAACATCAAAGCCATCCGATTATGGAATACAGCTTCAAGCTAAACAAAAATTAAAAGCCTATTATGGCAACATTAACGAGAGACAATTTAGAAATATTTATAAAAAAGCAGTAATGCTCAAAGGTGATACTGGTGAAAACTTAATAGGTCTTCTTGAAAGAAGATTAGATGCTGTGATCTACAGAGCAAAATTTGCAACAACAATTTTTTCAGCTAGACAACTAATCAATCATGGCCATGTAAAAGTAAATGGTAAGAAAGTAAATATTGGAAGTTATTTAGTTAGAGAAGAAGACTCAATTGAGATAAGAAATAAATCTAAACAACTTGCAATTATTGATATTGCTCTTGCAAACAAAGAGAGAGAAACTCCGGAATATATTCAGATGGATGAAAAAAACAAAAAACTAAAGTTTGTTAGAGTTCCCAAGTTTGAAGAAGTTCCATATCCAATTGTTATGGAGCCTAATCTAGTGATTGAGTATTATTCTAGATAATTAGCTTTTAGCCTTAAAATTTATATTTTTGCTTTCAAAAAGTTTTACCAATTCACCACTTTCATACATTTCTTTAACAATATCGCATCCACCTATAAATTCATTTTTAACATAAAGTTGTGGGATGGTTGGCCAATCACTAAAAACTTTAATACCCTCTCTTAAATTTTGATTTTCTAAAACATTTATACCTTTAAAATTTACTTCTAGTATTTTTAAAATATTTGAAGTAGCCATTGAAAATCCACATTGAGGTGCGTCAGGTGTGCCTTTCATAAACAAACATACTTCGTTGTTTTCAATTTCATTTTTTATTAAATCATTTGTTTGTTGATCCATTTAACTCTCCTTTGTTTTAATTGCTAATGCATGCAGTTCATTCCCCATTTTACCTTTTAATGAGTTGTAAACCATTTTATGTTGCTCAATTTTACTTTTTCCAGAAAATTGAGATGACGTAACTGTTGCTGAATAATGATTTCCATCACCTGCCAAATCTTGTATTTCAATAATTGCATCTGGCAAAGCCTCTTTTATAAAATTCTCAATTTCTTTTAAATCCATTGCCATTATTTGCTCATATAGTTTGTAAGCCAACTTTTATTAGAAGTTGATAATTCGTCAATTGTAACTTTTGTCTTATCATTAATAAATAGTTCATTTTCATTAATTGTACCAAGTTCATCGAAATGGACTGCATTTTTATGCAATATATCAGCCACTTTTTTAAAATCTTTTTTGTTTATTTCTATAATATATCTGCCTTGATCTTCAGCAAATAAGTATTCTATTTGATTAATTAAATATTTAGGTTTGTTAATATTTATTCCCTTTTTTCCCTTAATACACATTTTTGCTATTGCAGTAATTATGCCACCTAACGAAACATCATGAGCACTTTTTATCAAATTATTATCTATCAATTTCAATAATGTTTCTCCATTATTTTTTTCATTGAATAAATTTACTTCAGGAGGAGGTCCATTTTTTTCATCTAAAATAGTTCTTGCAAATACACTTTGATCAATATGTCCCTCTGTTTTTCCAATTACTAAAACCAAATTATCAACTTCTTTAAAATCCATACTGATCATATTTTTATAATCTTTGATTAATCCAACTCCACCAATTGCAGGTGTAGGCTTTATACCTTGGTCTTTTGTTTGGTTATAGAAAGATACATTTCCAGAAACTACTGGAAACTTTAAATAATCGCTTGCTTCACTAATTCCTTGAACACATTCAACAAACTCTCCCATGTTTGTCTCATTTTCAGGACTACCAAAATTTAAACAATTAGTAATAGCAATTGGTTTGGCACCAACAGATATTAGATTTCTGAAACTTTCACAAACCACTTGCTTTCCACCCGTTAGAGGATGTGCCCAACAATAAACTGCAGATGAATCAACAGAAGCTGCTACAGCTTTATCTGTTCCATGAACCCTTACAACACCAGCATCTCCACCAGGTTTTTGTATTGTATCTCCCATGACTGTATGGTCATACTGTTGCCAAATCCATTCTTTGCCACATATATTTGGATTAGCTAAAATTTTCTTTAATACATCAATAATTTTTAAATGTTTAATGTCTTCTTTTTTAATTTTATTTTTTTTAGGAAGTTTTGCTTTTTTCCATTTACGATCATACATGGGAGAGTTTTCAACTAAAGTATTAACTGGAATATCTGCAACTTTTTCTTCATCAAAATAAAGTTCTATTTTTTTTGACTTAGTAGTTTTTCCAATCACTGCAAAATCTAAGTTCCATTTATCAAATATTTTTTTTGCTTGTTCTTCTTTGCCGTTTTCTAAAACAATCAACATTCTTTCTTGACTCTCTGAGAGCATAATCTCGTAAGGTGTCATTTTAGCTTCTCTGCATGGTACTTTGTTTAAATTGATTTCAATTCCAAGGTTCCCCTTAGATGCCATTTCAATACTTGAGGATGTCAAACCAGCTGCACCCATATCTTGAATGGCTATAATGGAGTCCCCAGCCATTAGCTCTAAACAAGCTTCAAGTAAAAGTTTTTCAGTAAATGGATCTCCAACTTGAACTGTTGGTTTCTTCTCTTCAATTTTTTCATCAAAACTAGCTGAAGCCATACTTGCACCATGTATTCCATCCCTTCCAGTTTTAGATCCAACATAAATTACTGGTTTATTTAATCCTGCAGCCTTAGAGTAAAAAATCTTATCTTTTTTGACTAATCCCAATGTCATAGCGTTAACTAAAATGTTTCCATTATAGGAGCTATCAAAACTTGTTTGACCAGCAATTGTAGGAACACCAATGCAATTTCCATAACCACCTATTCCATGAACTACACCTCTTAATAAATTTTTTGTTTTTTTATGTTGCGGTGATCCAAAATGTATTGAGTTTAAGTTAGCTATTGGTCTTGCACCCATTGTAAAAACATCTCTCATTATTCCTCCAACACCAGTAGCAGCGCCTTGATACGGTTCAATAAATGAAGGGTGATTATGGCTTTCTATTTTAAATACTATTGCATCATTATCCTCAATATCAATAACACCAGCATTTTCTCCGGGACCTTGAATAACTTTTTTTCCTTTAGTAGGTAGTTTTTTTAAATGCAATCTTGATGATTTATAAGAACAATGTTCATTCCACATTGCAGAAAAAATTCCTAGTTCCGTAATATTAGGAGTTCTTTTTAGTAGCTTACAAATTTTAGCATATTCATCTTTCTTTAAACCGTGATCAACTGCTACTTGTTCGTTTACAATCATTTTAAGTTATTTATTAAATTTTTAAAAAATAGTGATCCGTCTTCTCCAGATAGAGACTTATCAATCATTCTTTCAGGATGTGGCATCATACCCAGAACATTTTTTTCTTTATTAAATACACCAGCAATATTTTTTGTCGATCCATTAGGATTAAATTGATCTTCTATTTTTCCATTTTCATCACAATAATTTATGGCTATTTGATCATTATCTTCAATTTCTTTTAATTGATCTTGAGTGCAAAAATAATTTCCCTCATTATGAGCTATATGAAATTCTAAAACTTCATTATTTACATTTTTAAAATATTTATTTTGTTTATTGTTAATTTTTACAAAAACGTTTTTACAAATAAATTGTAAATATTTGTTTCTAAGCAGAACACCTGGAACTAAACCAGTTTCAACTAATATTTGAAATCCATTGCAGATACCCATAACCATACCTCCAGAATTTGCAAAGTTAATTACAGACTGCATTATTTTTGATTTAGACGCCATACTTCCACATCTCAAGTAATCACCATATGAGAAACCACCTGGTAAAACTACCAAGTCACTTTTTGGTAATTCGGCATCTGCATGCCAAACCATTTTATTTTTAAACCCAAATTTCTTTAAAGCAATATCCATGTCTCTGTCACAATTTGAACCTGGAAAAGTAATAACTGACGATTTCATTAATTACTTTAGATCAATAATTTTATAATTTTCAATTACAAGATTTGCCAAAAGTTTTTTACACATTTCTTCAACTTTTGCTTTTGCTTTGTCGTTATCGGTTTCTTTAGTGTCTATTTCAAAATATTTACCTTGTCTAACTTCATTAACATCTTTAAAACCCATTCCATCTAGAGTTTGATGAATAACTTTTCCTTGTGGATCAAGCACATCTTTTTTAAGAGTTATGATTACTGAAATTTTCATTTTTTCTTTCTTTTAACCGAAGATAATTTAGTTACATTCACTGCTGAAACATTGGATTGTTCATGGAGTATACCTAATCTTTTTGCAACTTCAGTATAGGCTGGTATTAAATCACCCAGATCTTGTCTAAATCGATCTTTGTCTAACTTTTTTTCTGTAATACTGTCCCATAATCTGCAAGTATCAGGACTAATTTCGTCTGCTAAAATAACTTCGTTTTTTCCATCAATTTTCACTCTTCCAAATTCTAATTTAAAATCGATAAGTTTAATTCCAATACCCCTAAACATCCCAATCATAAAATCATTAATTCTTAAAATCATTTTTTTAACTTTATCTATTTCAGTCTTTGATGCCCAATCAAATGCTAAAATATGCTCTTCAGATATTAATGGATCTCCAAGCTTGTCATCTTTTAAGCAGTATTCAATTAGAGGCTCTTTAAAAACAGTACCATCCTCAATACCTAATCTTTTGGTAATTGAACCTGTTGCAACATTTCTTACAATGAATTCGATCGGAATTATTTCTACAAGTTTTATAATTTGCTCACGCATATTTAATCTTTTAACTAAATGATTTTTGATTCCTATTTGAGAGAGGTTTGAGAGTATATGTTCTGATATTCTATTGTTTAAAACACCTTTGCCTTCAATGGTAGTTTTTTTTTGATTATTGAATGCAGTTGCATCATCTTTAAAATATTGTATAACTAAATTTTTATCATTTGTTGCATAAATGATTTTAGCTTTTCCTTCGTATAATTTTTTACCTTTTTTCATTATTTAAAAACTCTCCTAAAGATAAAATTTACATTTTTAAAGTGTTTAGAATAATTAAATATAGATTTTAGTTTTTTTGGGGAAATTTTACTCATCATAAATTTATCAGATGAAATTACGTCAATTAAGTTTAAATTTTCTGCAAAACATTTTTTTGCATAAGATTGAACTAATCTATAAGATTTTTCTCTGCTTAATCCTGTTTTAGTTAATTCCAACATAACTTCTTGAGAGAAAATTAAACCTTTTGTTAAATTTAAGTTTTCAAGCATTTTTTTAGGATAAACAATCATATTATCTAAAATATTTGTAAGTCTGACTAATGCAAAATCAGTTGTTATATTAGCATCTGGTCCGATATTTCTTTCAACACTTGAATGAGAAATATCTCTTTCATGCCAAAGCGCTATGTTTTCAAGTGCAGGCACAACTGCACTTCTAACCATTCTAGCTAAGCCTGTTAAATTTTCACTTAAAATAGGATTTTTTTTATGTGGCATCGCTGAAGAGCCTTTTTGATTTTTAGAAAAATATTCTTGTAATTCATAAACTTCAGTTCTTTGAAGATGTCTTATTTCAACAGCCACTCTTTCTATGGATCCAGCAATAATTCCCAAAACAGAGAAATATAATGCATGTCTATCTCTTGGAATTACTTGTGTGGAAATCGGTTCAACTTTTAAACCTAATTTCTTTGCTACATGTTTTTCAACATTTGGGTTAATGTTAGCAAATGTTCCAACAGCGCCAGATATTGCGCATGTTGATACTTCATCGATCGCATTTTTCAATCTATTTCTATTTCTTTTGAATTCTTCATAAAACGAAGCCAATTTTAAGCCAAAAGTAATTGGTTCAGCATGAATACCGTGGCTTCTTCCCATGCACGGAGTAAATTTATATTTTTTTGCCTTTTTTTTTAAAACTTTTAAAATTTGATCAATATCTTTTAAA
>CACAVT010000002.1 GCA_902536005.1 uncultured Pelagibacteraceae bacterium | reverse complement strand
TCATCAAATTTTTGATTATGATCTACTCTGTAATTAATAATTCTTTTTACCTTAAAACCTTCGCTTAATAACTGTTGATCTAAATCAACCGATATTGTTTCACCACTAACGTAAAGTAATTCTTTATTTTTGGACTCATAACTTTGTATAATTAACTCCTTTAAGTTTGTAACATTTCCTTCGGCTGCGATTGTATTTTGAAAACCAACACTTCTTGCTTTATTTTCTGTAGCGTTACCGACACAAAAGCATTTAATATTTTTATTTAATCTTACTGTATTTAAAAATTTTACTGCATTTGCGCTAGTAAAAACAATTCCACCATATTCAGAAAAGTTAATTTCTTCATAATTTACTTTTTCAATTTTTATTAATGGAAGATGAGAAACTTGATGTCCTAATGATTTAAATTTCAATATCATTTCAGAACAATCTTCTAACGGTCTAGTTAACAAAATATGCATACTATCTTTTATATGAATTATTTGATTTTGTTTTTAAAAGTATTCCAACTTCTTTACCTAGTTCCTTAAATTCATTCAAATTACCAACTTTTTTTTCATAAAACCTTTGTTTACCATCTAAAGAAAAAAGTTCAGCCTCCACTCTAATCTTATCTCCATCAACCACCGAATGAGCACCAATTGCTGTTTCACAATCTCCATCTAAAACTTTTAAAATATTTCTCTCAAGGTGAGCTCTTTTATGTGTTTCCTCATGATTAATTTTGTTTAAAATAGAAATTGTCTCATCATCATTCTCCCTGCACTGAAGAGCAATTACACCTTGTCCTGCACTAGGGATTATTTCTTCAGCTGAAAAAATTTCTGAGATTTCATTTTCAAATTTTAAAAATTTGATACCAGCATAAGATAAAATAATTGCATCATACATCCCTTCATTCAATTTTCTAATTCTAGTATCTACATTTCCTCTAATTAGCTTACAGTTCAAATCTTGTCTAATTTTTTTTATTTGAAATTCTCTTCTGTATGATGAGGTACCAACAATTGACTTTTGATCTAAGTCTTTAAGTTTTTTTTTGTTCTTTGTAATTAAAATCTCTCTAGGGTCATTTCTTTTAAGAAAAGAATCTGTCCTTAATCCTTCTGTCTCATTAGCAGGCATGTCTTTCAATGCATGGATTGCAATATCAATATTTTTTAACTGAAGTTCTTTTTCAATATTACTAGAAAACAAACCTTTGCCACCTAGCTCAGATAATCTTATATCCTGTACTTCGTCGCCTTTAGTTGTAATTGATTTAATTAAAATATCTTCATTAACAAGGTCGGTATTTTCAATAATCTTATCTTTAGCTTGTTGAGCATAAAGTAAGGCAAGCTTGCTACCCCTAGATCCAATTATTATTTTTTTTCTCATAAAAAATTATTTCATACTTGTATAAAGATTGTACAATTATTAAAAACTATTTGAATGAGCAAAAAACCCTTAATTCTTGGAATAGAGTCTAGTTGTGATGAAACAGCAGCTTCTTTAATAACTGAAAATGAAGACGGATTCCCTGTAGTTTTATCCAACATTGTTTCTAGCCAAGTGGAGGTTCATAGGAAGTTTGGTGGTGTAGTTCCTGAACTAGCAGCACGTTCACACATTGAAAAAATTGATTGGATTGTCAAAAAAGCTATTGATGAAAGTGGAAGAAAAATTGAAGAAATAGATGCGGTTGCTTCTACCGCTGGTCCTGGATTAATTGTTTGTTTATCAGTTGGGTTAAGTTTTGGTAAAGCTTTCGCAACAGCAATGAATAAACCTTTTATTGCTGTTAATCATTTAGAGGGACATGCATTAAGTCCAAAACTAAATACAAATTTAAATTATCCATATTTACTTCTTTTAATTTCAGGTGGGCACTCACAATATTTAAGTGTTCAGAACCTTGGTAAATATAAAAGATTAGGAACAACTATTGATGATGCATTAGGTGAGGCGTTTGACAAAACGGCAAAGCTTTTAGGAATAGAATTTCCAGGAGGACCTCAAATAGAAATTTTAGCTAAAAAAGGTGATCCAGAAAAATATGATTTACCAAAACCAATTTTCAGCAAAGGAGGATGCAATCTTTCTTTTGCAGGTCTAAAAACTGCTGTGTTGAAGATAAGTAAAACAATTAAATCAGAACAAGATAAATATGATCTTGCAGCATGTTTTCAAAAAACAATTGAGGAAATTCTATATAAAAAAACAAAGATTGCTTTTACAGAATTTGAAAAAATAAATGAATTAAAAGAAAAAATTTTCGTTGTTGCTGGAGGAGTTGCAGCAAATAAAAAAATTAGGTCTATGTTAATTAATCTATGTGAAGAAAATAATTATAAAAGTATTTTTCCACCTATAGAGTTTTGTGGAGATAATGCAGCAATGATTGCAATGGTAGGTTTGCAGAAATTTAAAATAAATCAATTTGATGATTTGGATTATCCAGCAAAACCTAGATGGCCTTTAGATGAAGATGCAGCTTTTCTCAAAGGTGCCGGAGTTCAATTGTAATGAAATATTGGTTGATGAAATCTGAACCAGATGTTTGGTCAATTGACCAACAAAAAAAAGCTGGAATTAAAGGTGCAACTTGGGATGGTGTCAGAAATTATCAAGCTGCAAAAAATTTAAAAAGTATGAGTAAAGGGGATCTTTGTTTTTTTTATCATTCAAACATAGGAAAAGAGATAGTTGGAATAGTAAAAGTTGTTAAAGAATCGTATGTAGATAAAACAGACAAAACAGGGAGATTTGTTGCCGTTACTGTTCAATTTAAGTCTAAATTTTCAAAACCTATAACGCTCGAAAGTATTAAAAAAAATAAGGATTTAAGCCATTTAGCTCTGATAAAGCAAAGTAGGCTTTCTGTAATGCCAGTTGATTATAAAAGCTGGAAAATTATAAATAACATGAGTAAAATTTAAAAAAAAAATTGTCCTATGCCAAAAAAAAAGAAGAAGAAAAGCAAGGTAAGAAAAAAAAAGTCTAAAGTTAGAAAAAAAACTTCAAAAAAAGTGAAGAGAAAATCTAAAGTTAGAAAAAGATCTTCTAAAAAAGCAAAAAAAAGAATTAAAGCAAAAAAGGAAAACGGAAATACACCTCCTGAAGTTGTTATTAAAACAAAACCAGAATGGGTTAAAAGTAGCTTGGCAAACAAAAGTAAATACCAGCAAAAATATTCTCAATCTATAAAGAGTAATGATGAATTTTGGAGAAAAGAAGGAAAAAGAATTACATGGATAAAACCTTATAAAAAAATTAAGGACGTAAAATACAGTACAAAAGAAGTAAAAATTAAATGGTTTGAAGATGGTACTTTAAATGCTTCAGCAAATTGTATTGATAGACACTTAAAAGATAAAAAAGATAAAACCGCTATTATTTGGGTGGGTGATGATCCAAAAGATAGTCAAAAAATATCTTATAAACAA
The DNA here is from genome assembly GCA_902536005.1 of uncultured Pelagibacteraceae bacterium. Classification (GTDB taxonomy): domain Bacteria; phylum Pseudomonadota; class Alphaproteobacteria; order Pelagibacterales; family Pelagibacteraceae; genus Pelagibacter. Next base: position 47,511 of record CACAVT010000002.1, on the reverse strand, counting down.
CTTCACCAAAAAGTTTCTAAAGCTGCAAATGGTTTAAAAAAATTAGGAATTAAAAAAGGTGACCGTGTAACAATTTATTTAACTATGATACCAGAGTTAGCAATTTTAATGCTGGCCTGTGTAAGAATTGGTGCAGTTCATTCAATTATTTTTGGAGGTTTTTCGGCAGATTCTATTTCGGGAAGAGTAAATGATTGTGAATCTGAATACATCATTACTGCAGATGAAGGAGTGCGAGGTGGAAAAACTATTCCACTGAAATATACAGTCGATGAAGCTTTAATGAGTTGCCCAAATGTTAAGAAATGCATTGTTGTAAAACGAACAGGAAATTACATAAACTGGGATCAAAATAGAGATGTTTGGTTTCATGATTTAATTAAAGACGTTCCAAATCATTGTGAACCTGAAGAAATGAACGCTGAAGATCCTTTATTTATTTTATATACTTCGGGTTCAACAGGTAAACCTAAAGGAGTTCTTCATACTACTGGCGGTTATATGGTTTATGCATCAATGACACATCAATATATTTTTAACTATAAACCAAAAGATATTTATTGGTGCACTGCTGATATTGGTTGGGTAACTGGACATAGTTACATTATTTATGGACCACTTTCGAATGGTGCAACAACTATAATGTTTGAAGGAATTCCAAATTATCCTGATAGTTCAAGGTGGTGGCAAATAGTTGACAAATATAAAGTGAATACTTTTTATACCGCACCAACTGCAATTAGAGCTTTAATGCGTGAGGGAGATAAACCGGTTAAAAAAACATCTAGAAAATCACTTAAACTTTTAGGAACTGTAGGAGAACCAATAAATCCGGAAGCTTGGATGTGGTATTATAAAACTGTGGGTAATTCTAAATGCCCAATTGTAGATACATGGTGGCAGACAGAAACTGGAGGAATAATGATCGCTCCACAAACGGGAGCTATTCCACTTAAACCTGGATCTGCAACAAAACCTTTCTATGGAATTAAACCCGTGCTTGTTGATAAAAACGGTAAAGAGATTAAAGGAGCAGGTGAAGGAAGACTTTGTATAGCTCAATCCTGGCCTGGCCAAATGAGAACCGTGTACGGAGATCATCAAAGATTTATTGATACATATTTTTCACAATTTAACGGAAAATATTTTACCGGTGATGGTTGTAGAAGAGATAAAGATGGTTATTACTGGATTACTGGTAGAGTGGATGATGTAATTATTGTTTCAGGACACAACCTAGGAACTGCTGAAATTGAAAGTGCATTCGTTGCTCATCCAAAAGTAGCTGAAGCTGCTGTAGTTGGTTATCCTCATGATATTAAAGGTAATGGGTTGTATTGTTATGTAACCTTGAATGCAGGAGAAAATGAAACAGGCGAACTTGAAAGAGATCTTAAACTTTGGGTTAGAAAACAAATCGGACCTCTTGCAACCCCAGATCTAATTCATTTTACTCCAGGTCTTCCTAAAACAAGATCAGGAAAAATAATGAGAAGAATTCTAAGAAAGATTGCTGCTAATGAACATGGTCAATTAGGAGACACAACTACTCTGGCAGATCCAAGTGTTGTTGATAGTTTGGTTGAAAATAGAAAAAATATTTAAAACTGAATTAAATCTTTAAACTCTTGTTTAACAACATCCCATTTTAAAATCATCGAATTTAAAACTATCTTTCGATCTAAAGTTTTTAATTCATCTGCAATCGGAGCCCATTTATATAAAGAGAGTGCACTAGGATTAAAAGGTAAGTCTTGATAATAAACATCCCAATTTATTTTATCCAATCTTTCATCAAAACTTTTCCTAGCTTCATCAATAATATCTAACGGCATCTTATTAGAAATTTCGTCATCCAAAATTTTGTTGAAAATTTCGTTTGCTTTATGAATATCCTGATAATTGAAATTAACTTTTAAATATGAAAAAGCAAAAAAAGTTAAATCTTGTAACGCAACTGAATAAATATTCCATTTAGCAAGATTTACTGATGACATAAATTCATCATTATCAAAATGAAGAACGTATCTTGTTCCCATTCTAGTTTTTAAATAATTATATAAAGTAACTTGAGTGGCCCATGCAGATTTTGTTTGAATAAATAGTTCTAGTTCATCTAAAGTTTTTATTTTTTTCTTTGGAATAAACGCCTTAAACATGGCGAATAAATATGTTTTAAAATCCTCAAGTTTAATGTCTCTCCAAGTTAATTTATATTTTCCCATGTAAATTTGTAAGTGCGCCAATTATATCTTAAAAAAGTAAGTAAATAAGTACCTAATATGATCAATTTTTAGGGTTTTCAAAGCTCTCATAATGGTTATGGTTTTACCCAGTTATAACTAAAAAGAGAGGTATAAATGTCAAATCAACAAAAACACTGGGAAAAAACCAGGGGATTGTTATTTATAACATTAGCAATCTGGTTTGTTTTCTCAATTGGCATCTTTCTCTTTGGAGCTGAAATGAACAAGGTCACAGGACCTTTCGGTTATCCATGGACATATTGGTTTACGTGTCAGGGATCTCTTGGTGCTTTCGTAATCCTAATTTTCTGGTTTGCGAACAGACAAGAAAAAATCGATGAAGAGTTCGGCTTTAGCGAAAGAGAGGACGAATAATGAAAGGTAATTTCATAGATAATTTGCCAAAGGTTTATGGAATCTATACTGGAGGATTTATAGGTTTCATAATCATCATGGCAATTGCTGAACAGATGGGTATGACAGCTAAAGCGATCGGTATCGCTTTCGTTGCATTTACTGTATTCATCTATGCATTAATCGGTTGGCTATCAAGAACAGCCCAAGCAGATGCATATTACGTAGCTGGTAGGCAGGTACCAACAGTCTTCAACGGAATGGCGACTGCAGCAGACTGGATGTCTGGTGCTTCATTCGTTGCGATGGCGGGTGGTATTTACTTTAAAGGTTACGGCTATATGGCTCTACTTGTAGGTTGGACTGGTGGTTACGTGCTTGTTGCATCTTTGTTAGCACCATACTTAAGAAAATTTGGCTGTTATACAGTTCCAGATTTTATAGGTACTAGATACGGTGGTAATTTAGCTAGATTTAGCGCAGTTGTAGTTTTAACTGTTGCTTCATTTACTTATGTGACTGCACAAATTAACGCTACGGGTACTATTGCATCTGTTGCACTTGATATCCCATTCCAATACGCAGTTTATGTTGGACTAATAAGTATTTTATTATGTTCAATGTTAGGTGGTATGAGAGGGGTAACTTGGACACAGGTTGCACAATATATTGTACTAATTATAGCTTACCTACTTCCAGTATTCTGGATCAGTAACAAAATGGGTGCGGGTTTCTTCCCTCACTTTATGTTAGCTGACGAGGTTGCTAGAATTGGTGAATTAGAACAACAGTTTGGTTTTGTTAAAAACGCAGCTGCTGATCTAAAATCAGTACCTAAAGGCTTAGCAGGAATAACTAAAGCTCACTCTGCAGTGAACGCTACACCTTGGGCATTTATTTCATTAGCATTAGCGATGATGATGGGAACAGCTTCATTACCGCACGTGATGATGAGATACTTTACTACTCCAAGTGTAAAAGCAGCTAGAAAATCAGTAGGTTGGTCACTATTCTTTATCTTCCTACTTTATTCTTCTGCTCCAATGTTAGCTACATTATCTAAGTTATCATTGATCGACCCGAATTTACCAACAGGTATTATCGGTAAGACATTTGCAGAAGTGGAAGCGATAGATTGGTACCAAAACTGGAACCAAGCAAACCTAATGTTTATCAGCGACTTTAACGGAAATGGAACTCTTGAATTAAATGAGTTCTTCATGGGTGGTAAAGCCGTTGTATTAGCAACACCAGAGATAGCTGGATTACCTTACGTAATTTCAGGTCTAGTTGCTGCAGGAGGTATGGCAGCTGCCATGTCTACTGCCGATGGTTTGATTCTAGCAATTGCAAACGCTATATCACATGATGTTTACTATAAGATCATTGATCCAAAAGCGGAAACTGCAAAACGACTACTTGTTGCAAGGGTATTACTTGTAATAATTGGTTTTGCTGGAGCAACTATTGCAGCAATGGAGATTCAAGGAATCTTAGGTTCGGTTATCTGGGCTTTTGATTTTGCGATGTCTGGATTGTTCTTCCCACTTGTACTTGGTGTATGGTGGAAGAGAGCCAATAGACAAGGTGCGATTGCTGGCATGCTAGGTGGTCTAATCGCCGGTGCATGGTACTTAGTGTGGGTACGAACTGGTGGAAGTGGATTCCTAGGAATTACACAGTTAACATTTGGTATCTTCGGATCAGCTGTTAGTTTAGTTTTAATGGTAGTAGTTAGTTTAATGACTGCAGAACCAGATAAAGCTACTCAAAAAATGGTTGATGATGTACGTGTACCAAGTGGTAAATCAATTCTTGGTAAATCACACTAAATAAATCTTTTAAAGGGGCGATTAATTTCGCCCCTTTTATTTCACTACTTTTTCCAATATAAATTTTGAATGTCGGCAAATTTTCATCCTTTAATATATTTTATTGATTATTTACTTGGAATTATCATGTGGACTCTAATTGGAAGAGTAGCGATGAATATTTTTCAAAGAGAGGACTCACAATTCTTTTTCATGAGAGTATTTGTGAAATACACCAATCCTCTAATTAAATTATTTAAACCAATAACACCCTCATTTATCATTGGGCCATTGGTGCCCTTGTATGTTGCTTGGTTTTTCTACATGATTAGATTTTATCTAATGCCTTGGATCTTAGGCTATTCGGTGATGGGAATGTTGTCATTTCCTTTGGAGAGTGAAATTTCTAGACAAATTTATCAATTTTTTAATTCATTTTAATTTTTAAAATTGATACTAGTTAATCTAGCAATCAATGAAAAATATACAAATTTCACCATCAATTTTATCAGCTGACTTTAGTCAATTAGGTTCAGAAATTAAAAGACTTGAAGAAGGTGGAGCTGATATGATTCATGTGGATGTGATGGACGGTCATTTTGTTCCTAATTTAACAATAGGACCACCTGTAATTAAAGCCCTTCGAAAACACTGTTCATTAAAATTTGATGTTCATTTGATGATTTCACCAGTGCATAAATATATAGATGCTTACGCTGATGCGGGAGCAGATATAATTACTATTCATCCCGAAGCAACTGATAATTTAGAAAATTCAATTAAAAAGATAAAAGAAAAAAATAAGAAAGTTGGAGTTTCGCTTAATCCTGAATCAAAAATTGATTTAATATTAGATCTATTAGATCAAATTCATTTAGTTTTAATTATGAGTGTAAATCCTGGATTTGGAGGTCAAAAATTTATGCCAGAAGTTTTGGATAAAATTAAAGATCTAAAAAAAATAAAAGAACAAAAAAAGCTAGATTTTGACATAGAAATTGATGGTGGAATAAATTTTGATAATTGCAAAAGTGCAATTGATGCTGGTGCCAACATTCTGGTTTCTGGTACTGCAGTTTTCAAAAGTAATGATGGAGATATAAAGAAAAATATTAATTTATTAAAATTAAAATAAGTTAATGATTAATACAAATTCCTTAGGCATTTTAGGTCAATTTTATTTTAATATAAAAGAAAGTTTTAAATCAATTTATCAAAATTCAAATTTTTACGAAAAAAAAATATCAAAAACTTTTGAAAATAGTTTTGAATACAAACCTAGTCCTCATTTACTTTCATCTATAATTAAATATCAAAATAAAAAATATAAAATTGAAGATTTTGCTATTGAGTCAATTTGGCAAAATAATTTAAATCCTAAAGATTATGAAAAATTAAATAATTTTTTTTGGTTTTTCAGCTTAGATTTAAAATCTTCCAAAAAAACTACACAAACAGTTATAAAAAACTGGATTTCAAATAACACCAAATATCAAAAAAAGAGTTGGGAATTTGATTTAACAGCAAAAAGAATTATTTCATGGTTATCAAATCATCAACTAACGTATGAAGATAGTGATCAAGAATATAGAACTACTTTTGATCATATGATTCAGAAGCAAACTAATCACTTGTTAAATGAAATAAAAAACCCAAAAGAAGTAGAAAATAAGATGATTGGTTGTGCTGCAATAATTTTGACTGGCTTGGCTTATAAGAATGAGAGACAATATCTTACTTTCGGATTAAATTTATTAAAAAACATAATTAAATCCTCAATCGATAATCAAGGTTTTACAAAATCAAGAAATATCAGACAATTAATATTTTATTTAAAATATTTTATAATAATAAGAGAGTGGTTCAAGGAATCTCAAAGTTTAATTCCTGAATATATTGATGAAACTATCTACTATTTAGGCTCAAGTTACGCTTTCATTTGGCAAAATATAAAACACGATATTTTTTTTAATGGCAATTATTCTTCCGATAATAACGAATTTGATCAATATTTGAAAAGGTTTGGTTACACTTTTAAAAATCAAATTAATGAACTAGGAGGTTATGCAATACTTAAGAATAAAAAAATTATTCTTGCTGCTGATATTGGTTCTAGTCCTAATAAGACCTTTTCTAATGACTATCAGGCAGGTGCATTATCATTTGAAATATTTTCAAATGATAAAAAATTAATTTCAAATGCTGGTTATTGCTCAGATAAAAATAATAAATTTAATAAATTATCAAGAAGTACTTCTCTACATTCTGCTTTAACTATTGAGGATTACTCTTCTTGTAATTTTACCAAGCATCAGAAAAATTTGATTATTGATAGAGGGCTGAAAGTTTCAAAAAAAAATGTGATTTTTGAGAATAATTTTTGGAAAATATCAGGAACACACGATGGATATTCAATTAAATTTGGAACAATTTATGAGAGAGAAATTGAGTTCTATCCAGAACAAATGAAATTTATTGGTTATGACAAGTTATTTAGAAAAAATCCAAATAAAGAAATTAAATTTGATATTAGATTTCATCTAGATCCAAACTCAAAAGTAATGAAAACACAAGATAACAAATCAATACTAATTGAATTAGATGAGGAAGGTTGGAAATTTAGTTGTGATAACTTCGATATTAATATTGATAATAGTTTATATTTCGGTAATAAAAATTCATATAAAGAAAATCAAAATATTTTTATCTCAGGTATAAATAATAAAAGAGAACAGGTAATAAAGTGGGAAATAAGTAAATTATAATGAAGAAAAAAATCAAAACAGCTCTCATCTCTGTATCTGATAAAAATAACTTAAAACCATTATTAAATATTTTAAAAAAGAACAAAATTAAAATAATTAGCTCGGGTGGTACTTATAAAGAGATTAAAAGATTAAAATTTAATTGTTTAGAAGTATCTGATTTTACTAATTCCCCTGAAATTTTGGAGGGTAGAGTAAAAACACTTCATCCAAAAATCCATGCTGGAATTTTAAATAAAAGAGAAAAAAAATCTCACTTAAAAGATATCAAAGATAATAATTTTGAGAATATTGATTTAATAGTAGTTAATTTTTATCCATTTGAGAACACTCTTAACAAAACAAAAAATCATAAAAAAATTATAGAAAATATAGATGTAGGTGGTCCTACAATGGTTAGATCTGCAGCTAAAAACTATAATGATGTGACTGTAATAACATCTTCAGACCAGTATGATGAACTAATTCAAGAACTAAAAAAATTCAGAGGATCTACTTCTTTAAATTTTAGAGAAAAACTATCAAGAATAGCATTTAGCGAAACGGCTTATTATGACGCTGTAATTTCAAACTATTTTAACAAAAAAACAAATACTACTTTTCCTAAAAAAAAAGTTTTTCATGGCAATCTAATAGAGCATCTTAGATATGGAGAAAATCCTCATCAACAAAGTGCGATTTATTCAAGTAGAACAAATACAAATTTAAAACAAATTCATGGGAAACAACTAAGTTATAACAATTATAATGACATATTTAGTGCTCTAACTATTTCAAGATCTTTGCCAAAAGGCAAAGGAACGGTCATTGTTAAACATGCAAACCCGTGTGGAGTTTCTGCTAAAAAAGACCATCTAGAAAGTTATAAATCCGCTCTTTCTTGTGATCCTGTCAGTGCTTTTGGTGGAATAGTTTCTTGTAATTTTAAAATTACAAGGAATTTAGCTGTTGAATTTAATAAATTATTTTTAGAAGTAATAATTGCAAATGGATTTGATAGGAATGCCATCAAATTATTAAAAACTAAAAAAAACTTAAGATTGATTGATGGAACAAACTATGCATCAGAAGAACTTCTTAAATTTGTATCATTTGACCAAAATATAATGATTCAATCTGAGGACTTAAATTTATTTTCAAAAAAAAATTTTAAAATTGTATCAAAACGAAAACCATCATCTAAACAACTTAAAGATCTTATTTTTGCATTTAATGTATGCAGATATGTAAAATCAAATGCAATAGTATTGGCATCTAATGAAACAACTGTTGGTATTGGTTCTGGTCAACCAAGTAGATTGGATAGTAGCCAAATAGCAATAAATAAAATGAAAAAATTTAATCTTCAGACTGATAATTTAGTAGCTGCTTCAGATGCATTTTTTCCTTTTGTTGACGGCATTGAAAACTTGGTACAGTCTGGTGTTAGAGCAGTAGTCCAGCCATCTGGATCAATAAGGGATAAAGAAATAATTAATTTTGCAAATGAAACTGACACTGTGCTTCTATTTTCAAAGACAAGACACTTTAGACATTAGGTATTTGATCTATTTTTGCAGCGAGAATAAAATCACTCTCGGCTAAACCTTTAATCGCATGTGTAAATATTTTAATTCTCGCATAACCCCATCCAAACCATAGATCAGGATGATGACCTTCAGCTTCAGCGATTTGTCCGACTTTATTCACAAATTCCTGACTTTTTAAAAAGTTATCGAATTTAAAATTCTTGATTAAATGAAAGCCGTCAATTTTATCTTCTATAACTTCCCAGCCATCAACTTTTTTAAGATATTTATGTATCTCCTCCGCATTAAATGGAGGGATATTACCTTCACAAGGAACACATTTTTTATTAGCTAAATCACTCATAACATTTTTTTGGAGCGGGCAAAGGGGGTCGAACCCTCGACCTTCTCGTTGGCAACGAGACGCTCTACCACTGAGCTATGCCCGCTTATTCTATAAGTATTAAAATTAGTGCCTTTTTTAATATTAAGCAAGTGACAAAATAATCAGAAAATAAATTTATTATTTAAGGTTTGTGACAAACTTCAATATTATTAAAAAAATTAAATGTGGTATATTTTTAAATGAAAAAAGAAAATCTTCCAAATAAAATCCCAGTGTTTCCTCTGAGCAATTTTATAATATTTCCAAAAACTACTGTACCATTAAATATATTCGAACCACGTTATATAGATATGATAAACGATAGTATGAAATCGAATAAATTAATTGGAATGATTCAACCAAAAACTTCTAATATTAAACAAAATAAACCAGAACTACATGGGGTTGGATGTCTTGGAAAAATTACCAGTTTTAGAGAAACCGAAGATGGAAGATATATAATTGAATTAAAAGGGTTAATAAGATTTAGAAAAGTAAAAGAAATAATTACTGAAAATAAATATAGAGTTTTAGAGGTAAATTTTGAGGATTTCTTCAAAGACTTAGTAAATGAAAAAGAAGATTTGAAATTTTCTGACCTTGAATTAATTTTTAAAGATTTAAAGTCATTATTTGAAAAAAGGGGATTTATAATAAATTGGAAAGCATTAGAGAAACAAAGTCTTGATGAAACAATCAATGCACTTGCCATGGCTTCTCCATTTTCTTTAGAAGAAAAACAAATTTTACTAGAAGCTGAAAACTTAGATTCAAGAAAAGAGAAAATATCTCAAATTTTAAGTACTTATACTTTCGATAATTTTAACAACACAACAGTACAATAATTAAAAATTTATTCCTCTATCAGCAATTGTAGTAAACATTTTGTTTAGAGAAGGATTTTTTCCAATTAATTTAATTGATTTAGTTAGAACACGACTATTGAATTTTCTTTCAAGATTAAAAAATTCGTGAATAAAATCTATCCCATTAAAGAAAATATAATTTCTATGTCTCAGTTTTTTCTCAAATTCTTTATTTACAGAACTATCAATGGCTAATCCTAAATCAATTTTATTTTTAATTATATTAATTAAAGTTTTGATATCTCTTATGGTCATATTAAAACCTTGCCCTGCAAGTGGATGTATTCTGTGCAGTAAATCCCCAAAAGCTAAAATGTTGTTATGATAATATGAACGCAAAACAAGAGATTTTAAATCAAAACTTTCTACCTTCTCAATTTTTTTTATATTATATTTAAAATTATATTTATTTATTAATTCAATTATTTTTACATTATCATTTTTTTTTGAATTATATATTGAGTACACAATTGATGTTTTATTGCTTGAAATTGGTAGAAAAGCTAAAGGTCCAAACTTAGTAAATATTTGTATCGCAACATTGTTCAGGACTCGTTCGTGTTCAATAATAGTTGTATAGGCCAAACTATTATATGTTTTTTCAATTTTTTTACTAAAGTGCTTTTTTGTAAAAATGCTATTGTAATTAGTATTTATAATCAGATTATATTTATTTAGATCTGAGGTTTTTTTTTTAAAATTTTTTTTTTTAAAAAATTTATTATTTGATAGGCTTTTATTCAAAGTTGCATATATCTGATTGTTTTTAACTATTGAAAAGAGTTGATCTTTATTATTTTCAAAATTTAAAATTTTTTCATTAACTGAATTATCATTATAAATTTCAATTTTTTTTAATTTCCAAATAATTTTATCTATATTTATTATATTTTTATTAAAATACTCACAGTTTGTCTTTGAAATACCAATTGTTCTGGATGAGTTTTTTTTTAAATTTTTATTAAATGAAACTAAATCAACAAAAATATTTTGATTAACTAAAGCTTTAGCCAAAGTTAAAGCGGTTAAACCAGACCCAAGTATACAAACTTTCATATTATTTTTAATTTTAACAACAAAAATTAGATGATACAAAGTGATAAAATCGATTCATAAATATGAATATTAAAAAAACAGCTAATTTGTTTATTAATTTTACTATTCGAAGACTAGCAGAAATTTTTGGTTTAATTGTTTTTAGCGCTGGAGCTTTAATTTTATTAGCCTTATTTACTTATTCTCCAGAAGATCCTAATTTTATCTTTCCAGATAACACTGAAATTAAAAATATTTTAGGTTTTCAAGGTAGTTTTGTCTCAGATTTATTGTTTCAATCTTTAGGTTTAATTTCTTATTTGTTCTCATTCACTTTAATTATAACTGGAGTCAACATAATTAGAGGCAAAGATTTTCTTTTGGTTATTGAAAATTTATTCTTTGTAATAATTTATTCTATTCTAGGCACGTTATTTCTAACATATTTTTATTCTGATGCTTTCAATCTTTATATTAATGGGAATGGAGGGTTTGTAGGCAAATATTTAAATGAAACTTTTTTAATATCTTTAATATTAATTAATGAAACAATTTTTTATTATATTTTAATTATTCTAGTTATTTTTTTATTTTTAGTTAGTGTAAACTTTCACCCAGTAAAATTTTATGAGATAATAAAAAAAATAATCAATATTTTTAATAAAAAAGAAGCAAAAAGTTATACTGATAAAAGTGAAATAATAAGCGAATATATTCCTCAAGAACAAATAAAAAATTTAATTCAAGAAGATTTACCTTTTATCAAAGCAGAAAATAAAAATAATATTATTAATAAATTTAAATTACCAAATTTAGATTTATTAAAAACCCCTACAAAAAAAGAAAGGACAAGTGTTGAAAAAAGTGAAACTCATGACCCAGAATTTTTAGAAAAAATTCTACTAGATTTTGGTGTTAACGGTAATATTAAAAAAGTAAGTTATGGCCCTGTTGTTACTTTAAATGAATTTGAGCCTGCTGCAGGTGTTAAAGTTTCAAAAATAATCAATTTATCAGATGATATAGCAAGAAATACTAGTTCAGAATCTGCAAGAATTGCTACTATACCTGGAAGTAACACTGTCGGTATTGAACTACCAAATAATATCAGGGAAAATGTTTATTTAAGTGAAATTTTAAGTAGTTCTGATTTTAAAAAAAGAGAGACTAAATTACCAATAGCATTAGGTAAAAGTATTTCTGGCAAACCTATTGTTGGAGACCTTTCATCAATGCCTCATCTACTTATTGCCGGCACAACCGGTTCAGGTAAGTCTGTATGCATTAATACTATAATTTTATCTCTACTCTATCGTCATACACCTGATAGATGTAAATTTATTTTAATTGATCCAAAAATGCTTGAACTTTCAACATATGAAGGAATTCCACATTTATTGTGTCCTGTAATTACGGAAGCTAAAAAAGCTGCATCTGTTCTTGGTTGGGTGGTAAAAGAGATGGAAAGTAGGTATCGACTAATGACTAAAGAGGGAGTGAGAAATATTGATGGATACAATGCTAAACATAAACTGCCTATGCCTTACATAGTTGTTGTTGTAGATGAAATGTCTGATTTAATGTTAGTAGCTGGCAAAGAGATTGAAAATTATATTCAAAAATTATCACAAATGGCAAGAGCTGCGGGTATCCACATTATTATGGCTACTCAAAGGCCTAGTGTTGATGTAATTACGGGAACAATTAAAGCAAATTTTCCAACAAGAATATCCTTTCAGGTGACATCAAAAATAGATAGTAGAACAATTCTAGGTGAACAAGGTGCTGAACAATTACTAGGAAAAGGAGATATGTTGTACATGTCATCTGCTAATCGTATCGTTCGAATTCATGCTCCTTTTGTTTCAGACATTGAAATAGAAAAAATAAATAATTTTTTAAGATCTCAAGCTGAGCCTGATTATGTAGATGAAATACTCAACTTTGCAGATGAAAAAGAAATAGGGGATAGTCAAAATCAAGGAGATAAGGATGAACTTTATCAGCAAGCTTTAGAAATAATTAGATCCGAAGGAAAAGCTTCAACTTCATTTTTACAAAGAAAACTTCAAATTGGATACAACAGAGCTGCAAGAATTATTGACATGATGGAAGCTGATGGAATTGTAAGTAAAGCTAATCATGTTGGCAAAAGAGATGTTCTTTAATGTTAAGATTTTTTTCTACATTTTTTTTTTTGGTTTTAACATTTAATGCAAATGCTGAAATTAAAGAAAAAATTATTCAAAATTTAAAAAATACAAAAAATCTTAATTTTAAATTCGAACAAAATACTAATGGAAAAATAGAAAATGGAAATTGTACAATTGAATATCCAAAAAAAATTTATTGTGAATATGCTAGAAGTAACAATAAAATTCTAGTTTCAAATGGAAAATCCTTAGTTATTAAAACTATTACAAGTTATTACCTTTACTCATTAGAAAAAACTCCCTTAAATATTATTTTAGACAAAAATTTTCTCATAAAAAAAATCAATTCTTTAGATGAAAGAATAATTGATAATAAACTCATAAATTTTACCTTAATAGAAAATAATAATGAGATTAGTGTGTTTTTTGATAAAGAAACATATGATTTAATTGGATGGCAAAATACTGATATGTATCAAAATTTTAATATTACTTTTCTATCATCAATAAAAAAAAATAGAGTGCTATCAAAAAATTTATTTAAACTTCCCAGTCAAAATTAAAAATTTAAAATTTCAGTTTTAAATATTTTCATTCCTCTAGAAATATAATTATTTAGAGCATTTTTATGGTCTAATGAGCACGTGTGAACCCAAACACGATTAACATTATTTTCAAAAGATTTTTTAATTGCTTCAGATAATAAAAAAGAACCTAATTTTTTATTTTGATATTCCTCTAATATTCCAAAATAAGCTATTTCAGTCTCATTTTTTTTTAAGTGAAAAATTAATTCAAAAAAACCAACCAAGTCATCCTTATTTTTTAAAACATATGAATTTACATTTTTAGAAGAAACATAATTAATCCACTTTTCTTCTGACCAAGTAAGTCTATCTACCCACTTATGTTTTTTACCAATATTTTTATAAAAAAATTTATTTAGTTGAAAATTAATTGGATCGATTAAACTTAAAGAATAATTTTTAGATGGTTTGTTTCCTTCGATTAGATCTTGGACTGAATTAATTTCTAAATAATTTCTTTTAACTTCTTCTGTCACTCAACCATTTTCCCTACTCGTTCACCTCCAAATAAATGAAAATGTAAATGAGGTACTTCTTGGCCACCATGATCACTAATATTTGCTAAAGCTCTGTAACCTTTGCCTACTTCTGATGAAATACCAAGCCTTTTAGCAACTATATTGATGCCTTTAAATAATCCAACCATCTCTTCTGTAGAGGCATTCAGACTAAAATCATCTAAGTCAACATATTTACCTTTTGGAATAACTAAAGCATGAATTTTTTTTTGTGGATTGATGTCATGAAATGACAAAACAAAATCATCCTCATAAATTTTGTTACACGGTATTTCTCCACGTAAAATTTTTGCAAAAATATTATTATCGTCGTAACTCATTTTTTTCTTTTTTCTAGCTCTAACATTACATCTTCAATTTTAATGTCATTCGCCTCAAGATACATTAGCAAATGGTAAAATACATCTGCAGCTTCATGGATCTTATTAGAATTTTCCTCCACAGCCTCAATCAATTCATTAACTTCCTCTAAAACTTTTGCCTTACTTAATGATATGTCATTAAGTAGTTTATTTGTGTACGAACCTTCAACAGGTGAAGATTTTCTTTCTCGTGCAAGTTTGATTAAGTTTTCTAATGTATTGAGCATATTAAATTCTAACAGGAATTCCTTTTGAATCCAAATACTCCTTAGCTTCTTTTACAGAATGTTTACCATAGTGAAATATTGATGCTGCTAAGACTGCACTTGCCTTTCCTAATTTAATTCCATCTACTAAATGATCTAGATTTCCTACTCCACCCGAAGCAATAACTGGAATATTTACCATAGAAGATATCTTGGACATAAGCTCTATATCATAACCAACTTGTGTACCATCCCGATCCATAGAAGTAACTAGAAGCTCGCCTGCTCCACTATCTTCCATTTTTTTTGCAAATTCTATGGTTTCAATTCCAGTATTGTTTCTTCCACCATGAGTAAATATTTCCCATTTGTCCCCACTTTTTTTAGCGTCTATTGCTACCACAATACATTGTGATCCAAATTTTTTAGAACTTTCTACTACTACCTCTGGATTTTGAACTGCAGCAGTATTAATTGATACTTTATCTGCACCACAGTTCAGTAGTTTGTTGATGTCCTCAACACTTCTAACACCGCCTCCAACTGTTAGAGGTACAAAACATTTCTTTGATGTTTTCTCTACTACATCGTAAATAGTATCTCTATTTTCATTTGATGCAGTAATATCTAAAAAACAAATTTCATCTGCTCCACCATCTGAATAAATTTTAGCTTGTTCAACAGGATCGCCAGCATCCTGCAGATCAACAAAGTTAATTCCTTTTACAACACGTCCATTTTTAACGTCTAAACATGGTATAATTCTTTTTTTAAGCATTTAATTCCTTTGCTAGTTCCTCTAACTTAATATCTCCATCATAAATAGCTTTTCCAACTATAATGCCTTCAATGTTATTATTATTTAATTGTTTGGCCTTTTTAATGTCTTCAATTGAAGAGACTCCACCAGATATAATTACTGGACAGTTTGAGGTATTTGCAACCTTAGCTGTCTCATCGAAATTGGGACTTTGCTTCATCCCATCTCTATTGATATCTGTGTAAATCAATCTGCTTGCACCAAAATCATTCACCTCTTTTAAATAATCTAAAGTTAATTTTTTGGAATTTTCTTTCCACCCAGATACAGATAAATAGCCATCTTTAGCATCTAAACCTAAAGCAATCCTGTTTGGAAATTTTTCACAAGCTTCTTTTAAAAAGTTTTTATCTTTTATAGCTGCACTTCCTAAAATAACTTTTTCAACACCAGCATCAGTATATTTCTGAATACTATCAAAGTTTCTAACTCCGCCACCTATTTCAATTTTTAGATCAAATTTACTAACTATTTCTTGAATAATATCTAAATTAATTGTTTTGCCAGTTAAAGCTCCATCTAAATCAACTATATGTAAGTTTTTAAAACCATGATCATTAAATTTGCCTGCTTGTTCGATTGGAGACATTTCATATTCAGTTTTATTATCAAAGTCTCCTTTGACTAACCTCACACACTTTTTATCTTTAATATCAATGGCTGGGAATATTTTCATTTACAAATTTATAAAATTATCAATTATTTTAAGTCCAATTTTATCGCTCTTCTCTGGGTGAAATTGTGTTCCAAAAATATTTTCTTTTTCAACAGAACAAACAATATTAGATGAATAATCTGTTGTTGCTGAAACTACATTTTTATCCTCTGGAACAATTTCATAACTATGAACAAAATACATGTGAGAATTATTTTCTATACCTTTAAAAATTTTACTATCCTTTACAATATTAATTTGGTTCCATCCAATATGAGGAAGTTTGTATTTTCCATTTTGATTATCAATTTTTGATACTTTACCTGAAATCCATCCTAAGCCTTTAGTTTCAGTTTCTTCATAGCCAATATCTGCAAACATTTGAAGTCCAACACAAATACCAAGAAGAGGTTTTTTATTATTAATTGCAAACTCATTTAAAGTATCTACCAGACCACTGATATTATTTAAGGCATCAACACAACTATTAAACGAACCCTGCCCTGGTAAAACAACTTTATCGGATGATTTAATCTTATTTAAATCTGAAGTTACTTCGATATTTACTTTGTCTTTTGCAACTTCCTTAAAGGAGTTTATCACCGAGCTAATATTGCCCGAATCATAATCAACAATTGTCACTTTCATTAAACTTATAATGAGCCTTTAGTGGATGGGACGCTCTTCTTGTTTCTTGGATCCATCTCTAATGCAGCTCTTAATGATCTTGCTAATGCTTTATAACAAGACTCAATTATGTGATGGCTATTATCACCATAAATATTTTCAACATGCAGTGTAATGCCTGCAGATTGTGAAAATGCTTGGAACCACTCTTTAAATAACTCTGTATCCATTTCACCAAGTTTCTCAACTTTCAATTTTACTTTCCAAATTAAATAAGGCCTGTTTGAAACATCTATTGCAACCCTAGTTAATGTTTCATCCATTGGAATAACTGTATGCGCATATCTTTTTATTCCTACAAATTTTTTAGCAGCTTTCTTTAAAGCTTCACCTATTGCAATACCTGTGTCTTCAGTAGTGTGGTGAAGATCAATATGAGTATCCCCTTTTGCTTTAACTTTTAAATCTATTAAAGAATGCTTTGATAACTGCTCAAGCATGTGATCTAAGAAACCTATACCAGTGTCAATTTGATATTTTCCTTTGCCATCAATATTAACTTCAACATTAATGCTGGTTTCTTTTGTCTTTCTAGATACTTTTCCTTTTCTAGCCATATAGTTTCAATGGTATACATACATAATCCAACTATATCAATATCAGTCTCAACACTTGAAGTATCAAAAATAGTTACCATTTATTAGATATGACAACAATTGTACTAGTGAGAAAAAATAATGAAGTCGTAGTTGCTGGAGATGGACAAGTTAGTATGGGAAATACTGTAGTTAAAAGCACCGCTTCAAAAGTCAGAAAAATTGAAAAAAGAGATGTGGTCGCTGGATTTGCAGGATCAACTGCTGATGCACTAACTTTATTTGAAAGATTAGAAGGAAAATTAGAAAAACATGCGGGTAACTTATCAAGAGCCGCAGTTGAGTTAGCAAAAGATTGGCGAACAGATAAATATTTAAGAAGGTTAGAAGCATTAATGGCTGTTGGGGATAAAAATAATAGCTATATTATTTCAGGAACTGGAGATGTTTTAGAGCCTGAAGGAGATGTAATTGGAATTGGTTCAGGTGGAAATTATGCTTTAGCAGCTGGGAAAGTACTTATGGAAGGTAATATGTCTGCAGAAGAAATTGCAAAAAAAGCCATCAAAGTAGCAGCTGATATATGTGTATTCACCAACGATAATGTAAAAATAGAAAAAATTTAAATGGATAAATCAAACGTAACACAACTGCACCCAAAGGATAAAAGCGAAAAAGAAGAGGCTTCTTTAGTAAGTTCTCTATCTCCAAGAGAAATAGTTTCAGAATTAGATAGATTTGTTGTTGGACAAAACAAAGCTAAGAGAGCTGTTGCTGTTGCATTAAGAAATAGATGGAGAAGACAAGCTCTTAAGGGTGAGATGAAAAATGAAGTTTTACCAAAAAATATTTTAATGATTGGGCCAACAGGAGTTGGTAAAACAGAAATTTCAAGAAGATTATCAAAATTAGCTGAAGCACCTTTTGTTAAAGTCGAAGCAACAAGATTTACTGAAGTTGGTTATGTAGGAAGAGATGTTGAGCAAATTGTAAGGGACCTGATTGAGATTGCGATTTCAATGGAGAAAGTAAAAAAACGAAAAGAAGTTTTTGCACAAGCCCAAAAGGCAGCTGAGGAAAAAGTTTTAGACGCTTTGGTTGGAAAAAAAGCAAGTTTGGCAACGAGAGAAAGTTTTAGGAAAAGGTTAAGAAACGGTGATTTAGATGATAATGAAATCGAAATAGCCGTAAGTGACACTGGTTCTGGTGGTGCTTCTTTTGAAATCCCAGGTATGCCAGGTGCAAATGTTGGCATGATCAACATTGGTGAAATGATTGGCAAATCAATGGGAAATAAAGAAAAAAAGAAAAAAATGACAGTAAAAGAATCTCATGAAATATTAATTAATGATGAATCTGACAAACTAATTGAACAAGATAAAATTATTAAAGCTGCAAAACTTTCAACTGAAAATAATGGAATAGTGTTCTTAGATGAAATTGATAAAATTTCAGCAAGAACTGATAGGGTTGGAGGTGATGTTTCAAGAGAAGGTGTTCAAAGAGATTTATTACCTTTGATTGAAGGAACGACTGTCAATACAAAACATGGTCCAATTAAAACTGATCATATCTTATTTATTGCCTCTGGAGCATTTCAGCTTGCAAAACCATCTGATTTACTTCCTGAGTTACAAGGAAGATTACCAATTAGAGTTGAATTAGAAGCATTAACTAGTGAAGATTTTAAAAGAATTTTAAGGGAACCAGACTTTAGTTTAATCAAACAATATGTAGCACTTTTAAAAACAGAAAACGTAGATTTAGAATTTTCAGATGATGGTATTGATGCAATTGCAAACATTGCTTCTGAAGTAAATGCCACTGTTGAAAATATTGGAGCCAGAAGATTACATACGATTATCGAGAAAATTTTGGATGAAATAAGCTTTACAGCAACTGACCGTGCAGGTGATAAAATTACTATTAATAAAGCTTATATAAATAAAAACCTTGATACATTAGTTAAAGACACAGATTTATCTAAGTTTATTTTATAATTTCAAATAACCCAATTCTTGCATCTCTTCCTTAAAACTTTCCTCAATTTTTTCCCTGTTTCTTTCATCTAAAATAACTCTCCAATCATTTTTGGGGCCTAAATTAAAAAAAACTTTTCTATCACCGGTTTTTTCATCTACAACCGCTTCGTAAAAGGTTTCTTTTTTTTCGAGATTTTTCATTTTATCGAAATCAGTTGACTTTATCGCTTTATTCAACTTAACCATATCAACACTTAACTTTAATCCCAAATTATCTAGAAATTTAAAAATTTTTAACATAGTAGACTTTTTTTTGTATACAAGATCTTCATATTTAACTAATAAATATTTATTTTTTTTTTCTAATTCTTTCCACGATTTATAATTTGAATTCCATGAACCCAAAGAAACACCACAATTTTTATTTGTTTTTAACATAAATCTCTTTTCATCAAATAAAGCTTCGGTGGCCTGATCTATAGTTAAATTATAATGATGCGCAAAAGATGTAACTACATTTCTTGGATCGCGAACTATGTAAATCACACCCAAAGTATTTTTTAAATCAGTAAAATTAGACCCATACATTTGACATAAACGACTATGAGTTTTAAAAAATTTTGCTTTTCTTTCTTCGTTAAT
This sequence comes from uncultured Pelagibacteraceae bacterium, assembly GCA_902536005.1. Taxonomy (GTDB): domain Bacteria; phylum Pseudomonadota; class Alphaproteobacteria; order Pelagibacterales; family Pelagibacteraceae; genus Pelagibacter. Next base: position 27,393 of record CACAVT010000002.1, on the reverse strand, counting down.
TAAATTTTGTGCATTAATAAAATTTTTATAGACCTCTTTTTCATCTTCAACATTAACACCCAGTCTTAAAAAATGATCTATAGCTGGGAATTGTGAAATTTTATATAAGTTATTGAACCCAAAATTTCCTTCGTCAGAATAAAAATAAGCTGATAAAATTGATCTTAAAAGTGTATTCCCACTTTTAGGATAAGAAGCTAACCAAATAATCATATATTTTTATTTTTTTTTAAATATACATAAAAGGCTCCACTGCCACCATCTTCTATTTTTGCTTCTGAAATATCATGTATCATGCCCATTAATTTTTTATTTTTTTTAATAAAATCTGGAACAGAATACTTTAAAATACTTAAATCTCTTGAAACGTATGGATTTTTTTCATTTTCTGAATGTAACCCTTTTCCAGTCACTACAATAAGTTTTTGAATACCCTCTGTGAAAGATTGTACAATAAATTCATAAATAATATCATTAGCGTTTTCTAAAGTACAACCATGTAAGTCTATTGATTTTATTCTTACATTTTTTTTTTCAATATTTTTAAGATCCTTGTCATAAAGTTTATCTTTGCTTGAAATAAACTGTTCCCAATCTCTTTTATCTTTATCTGAAGGGTTATTGTTCAATTAAGTTAGAATGTTAACTAATTGCCAGTTGGGATTTGCTGATGTTGTGTCTCTTGAAAAAACCCAAGTATCATAAATTTTCTTAATTTTTTCAGGATCTCCAGAAACAATCTTTTTTTCTTTATCTTTAATACAAGTAATTACTTCGGCGATAAAATCTACAGTTACATTTAGAATTTTTCCAATTTTTTTGTGCTCTTTAATTTTTGCAGAATTTATCCCGATAAATGTTATTTCTGCTTGATGTCCCCTATCATTTCTTTGCCTTAAAGCCTCATTAAATTGATTAAATACTTCTTTATTTAATAGGGGTCTACTTGAGGTAATTTTATTATCATTATCACTAAAATCAGTGATAATAGTTTCATAAGCAATTTTAGCTCCTTTTAAAAATTCTTTTTGAGCTACTTCATCAAAATTGTCATTTAAATTTTTAGGAGAATTTATTTTTACATTTTTTAAAACTTCTTTAAATTGAGGTGGTGCTTTACCTTCAAATCCTGTTCTTTTGCCTAATATTCCTCTTAATCTTAAGAATATAAAACCAGCTATCATAGCAAGCAAAATAATATCAATGTACTCAAAACTATAATTCATAACCTGATAGTAATTACTCTGTTGATTAATTTCAACTGGCAATTTAGATTAAAGACAAATGGGCACAATATTAATATACATAATTGGCTTAACTATAATTGAGATTTATCTTTTTATTAGTATTGGTTCTGAAATTGGAGCTTTTACTACAATATTATTGATATTCTTAACTGCTATTGTTGGTGTTTATTACGCTAGGTATGAAGGACTTAAAACTCTTAAATCGGGGTTTATTCAGTTAAGTAAAAATGAACCTATGGGCTATGAGATCTTATCTGGGGCAGGGATTGCTTTTGCTGCTTTGTTACTAATCGTTCCAGGATTTTTAACAGATCTAATGGGATTTTTATTAATTTTTCCGTTTACTAGAAAATTTATGTTTAGAAAAATATCTAAGAAATTTAAAAACAAAAAAAATTTTAAAAAAGATTACATTGAAGGAGACTTTGAAGATATAGAGGATGATAATGACAGAAAAATTTAAAATTTTAGGAAGATATATTAAAGATTTATCAAGTGAAACTTCCGATATTGAAACTTACTTATATGTAAAAGATAATATATCAAAATACCAACTTGGAATAGATATTAATTCCAAAGGATTAAAAAATAAACTTATTGAAATTAATATAACTTTTAAATTTGAAGATAGAAATGAGAGTAAAAGAAAATCCTATTTTGAGATAGTTTTCGCAACAGTTATAAAAGTAGACGATGAAGTTAAAGAAAAAGATGAATTACAAAAAATTATATTGAGCGATGTTCCAAATAAAATATATCCAGAACTAGAGAAATCACTTCTAGATCTTTTACACAATTCGGGTTATCCAAATATAAAATTTGAAAAAAAAGTTGATTTTGAAGAATTATACAAACAGCGATTTAATTAAAATTATTTTTCTTTAAATTCGATTTTAAATATTCATTATGTAATTCTATTTCTTTATTGGTTGGTTCAATAATTTTTTTATAGTAAGACACTTTTGAAGTATTTATATTTTCATTAATCAAATCTTCTTGATTAAAATTTAAAGTAGGTTCTTTTTGACCAATTAAATTAATATAAACTTTAGCTAGTAGTTCACAATCAATTAAAGCAGTGTGATGTGTTCGTTTTGAATTGTCTATCCTATACCGTTTACATAAAGAATCTAAACTAACTGAAGAGCCTGGAAACTTATCTCTTGCAAGACTTAATGTATCTATAATATTATTTTCTAACTGTTTTTTACCTAACAATTTTAGCTCATTATTCAAATGTGCAATATCAAATTCTGAATTATGAATTATAAGTGTTTTATTCTCTATAAAAGATAAAAAATCTTCATAAACTTCATTAAATTTTTTTTGTTTAGATAAAAACTCATCAGTATAACCATGAACTTCAAAAGCTTTTTCAGAAACTTTTCTCTCAGGATTGATATAACAATGAAATTTATTTTTAGTTGGGATTAAATTATCAAGCTCTATACATCCTATTTCAACAATTCTATGACCCTCTTTAATAGATATGCCGGTGGTTTCTGTGTCTAATACTACTTCTTTCATCAAGAATTTTTTTTAAAATTAATTTTATACTTTTTTTTAAAGTTTTTTTAGTAAAATCATTTTTAATAATAAAATCAGCTTTATTTTTTTTATAATCAAGTGGAAGTTGAATATTTTTAAATTTTTTTAAAAGTTTATTATTAAAATTTTCTCTTTTTTTTAATCTTTTCATAATTTCTAGTTTTTTTGATTGAATAAAAATTAAAAAATCTTCTTTATGATTAATCCTATTTTCCAAAAGTAAAGGAATATCTAAAATCACTACTTCTTTATGTTTATTTTTTTTTATAAACAATTTCATTTTTTTTTTAATTTCTGGATGTACGATTTTAACTATTTTTTTTAAATTTGAATTATCTGAAAGAATAGCTTTAGTGATTTCTTTTTTTTTTATCGGGAAAGAAAAAATGTAACTTGGAAGTTTTTTTTTTAATTTATTAAAAATTTTTTTTTCTTTTTTGTACAATTTAGAAACCTCTTCATCAGCATTAAAAACTGGATAACCAAATGTCCTAGCAACAAAAGTTTTACCAGATCCTATGTCTCCTAAAATCGCAATTTTAATCATTATCTAAAAGTTTAAAAATATCACTGTTTACGTTTGGCTCTTTTTTGTGCCATATCTTAAAAGCCTCAGAAGCCTGATAGACAAACATTTTTTTTCCATTTTCTATCATATTTCCTAACTTTTTACCTTTTTTCAAAAAATTTGTTTCTGAGGGATTATAGATTACATCATAAAACAATTTATTTTTTACTTCATTTGAAAACTCTAGATTCATAATTTCATTATTTAAACCAAGACTTGTGGCGTTTATGATTACATCAAAGTCTGGTAAATTTCCCCAATCCTCAACTTTTAAATTATCAAATAATTTTTTCAAATTTTCTGCTTTTTCTTTGGTTCTATTGGTAATAGTTATTTCTTTAACTCCCATATTGTTCAGAGCAAAAACTATTGAGGGAACTACACCACCGGCACCTAAAATTAAGACTCTTTTTAAATTTATGTTAAAATTTAAATTTTTAATTGCTTTTTCAAAACCAACAATATCGGTGTTATGTCCAATTAAATTACCATTATCATAAACAATTGTATTTACTGACTGCGTTTTTTCAGCCTCTAGACTTAATTGATCCAAAAAGGGAATCACCTTTTTTTTAAACGGCACTGTAACATTGCAACCTGCTATTTTTTGTTCTTTTATCTCACTAATAAAACTTTGAATTTCATTTTCCTCAAGTTTGATTTTTTCATAAATAGCTTTGAGATTATTCTGTTTTATCCAAAAATTATGAACTTTTGGGGAAAATGAATGATCGATCGGATTTCCAATTACAAAATATTTTTTCATCACAAAGAGCTTAAGTATTCCTTAATTTTTTTAACAGGTAAACCCATAATTGTATCTTCATCTCCTTCTATGCTTGTAAACAAATTTCTGCCTATACCCTCTATTTGGTAAACATTATATGCATAAAGTGTTTCGTCAGGTATTTTTGATAAGTAATTTTTTAACTCATCATCAGATAAATTTTTCATTGAAAGTTTAGCTTTATCAGTGTGATTCCAAATCATTGATCCATTTTTTGATACACAGACAGAACTAATTAAAAAATGTGACTTACCATTTAGTTTCTTTAATATTTTCATCGCCTCTTCTCTAGTTTCCGGCTTCGATATTAATTCTCCGTTCAAGTCTATCACGCTGTCTGCTCCTAAAACGATTTCATCAGTTTTTTTCATACTGACCTTATTTGCTTTTAACTCTGCTAAATTTTTTGAGATGATTTCTGGTGTTGCTTTTTCTTTAATTAAACTTTCTTTAACTATATCTTCATCCACATTTGATAGCATAACATCACTTTCGATATTATTTTTATCTAAAATTTCTTTTCTAACCTTGCTTTTTGAAGCAAGAATAATTTTACTTAGCATTGTTTAAATATATTTCGTGAATTTTAATTATAGAAGCAGCTGTTTCCTCAACAGACTTTCTGGTTACGTCTATAAGCGGCCATTTATATTTTTGAAATGTTTTTTTCGCATCTAAAACCTCTTTTTTTATATTTTCTAAATCTGTGTATTGAATGTTTTCCGTTTCTTTTAAAGAGCTCATTCTATTTTTTCTTAAATCAGCCAATCTTTCCGGCTCTGTACTTAATCCAACAACACAAGTTATTTTTGGGTTTTTTCTAAGAGTCTCTGGTAATGAATTTTCATTTACTAAAGGAATATTGGAGGTTTTAAAGCCTTTATTGGCTAAATAAATAGATGTGGGTGTTTTACTTGTTCTGCTTACTCCTACAAGGATAATGTCTGATTTTTGCACTTCGTTTATTAAGTTTCCATCGTCATGGTTCATTGTAAATTGAATTGCTTCGATTCTATCATAGTACTCTTCGTTCAATATATGTTGGCCGCTTGGTTCATGAGTTGCTTTTTGATTAAGGATTTTTGAAAAATTTAAAATTAAGTTACCAAGAACACCAAAACATGGAATTTTTTTATCTTCACTTACATTTGCTAAATATTTAGCCAAGTTGTTATCTACAATAGTATATAAAATTATTGCATTTGAGTTTTTTTCTGCTTCTTCTAAAATTTTTAAAATTTGGTTTTCTGTCCTTGTAAAAGAGTAAGAATTAACTTTGTATTCTATATTTAAAAATTGAGCCTTTAGAGCTAGAAATATTCTATCTAAGGTTTCGCCCGTTGAGTCAGAAATTAAATATATTTGATATGTATTACTCATGAATAAATTGTTAATAAATTTGTAATATTTTAATTAAATTACACAATTTAAAATTTTTTAAATTAACCTTGTAAAAACTGCTATTTATTAACATTAATAATAAATAGGGTAAAACAATCCACTAAAATTAATATGGTAAAAAAAGCTTCATTTTAAACAATTTTATTAACATAACATGTTGGTAAATTGTGAATATAATGTTTATAAAAATTAATCACCTTTATTCACAAGATATATTACAACTACAATAATTAATAATACTTATTTATGAAACCTTTAAACAAAGTAATAGTTAACAAAGACACTTCATTCAATCCTATATGGATTATGAGACAGGCGGGTAGATATTTACCGGAATTTAGAGAAATAAGAAAAAAGAATCCTAATTTTATTAATCTGTGTTTAAATGATGATCTGTCTTCAGAAATAACTCTACAACCATTAAAAAGATTTAATTTGGATGCTGCAATAATATTTTCAGATATCTTAATGCTTCCTTATGGATTAGGCCAAAAAGTAGAATTTGAAAAAAATTTTGGACCCAAGTTAGGGGAACCGAATCTAAATAAAATTGCCAAGACTGATGAGGTTGATTTTGTAGAAAAAATTCATCGTGTTTATAAAGCAATAAACAGAGTTAGTTCAGACTCAATTTTAAATAATAAAAACACTATTGGATTTGTTGGTGCTCCATGGACTTTAATGGTTTATATGATTAACCAACAATCACCCAAAAAAAATTTAAAAAAAGATTTCTTCAAAGATGAATTTTTAATAAATAGAATTTTATTAATTATTGAAAAATTTTTAAAAGTGCACATAAAAAATCAAATTGACAATGGAGCAAATGTAATTCAAATTTTTGATAGTTGGGCAGGCTTATTAGAAGAGAGAGACTTACCTAATTATGTTTATACTCCAACTTTAAATTTAGTAAATTATGTAAAATCTTTAAATGTACCGGTGATATGTTTTCCAAGAGAAATAAAAAATTATAAAGAATTTTGCGATATTGTTAAACCTGATGCTGTAAGTATTGACTACAATGTTGATCCAAAAAAAATACTTAAAGATATAAATATACCTATACAAGGCGGTTTAGATCCAAAAATTTTGTTAGCAGATAAAGATACATTAAAAAAAGAAGCTTCTAAATATCTGGAAATTTTTCGAGATCATCCATATATATTTAATCTCGGCCATGGTATTTTGCCAGAAACTAACCCAGAAATGGTTGAAAATTTGATTAAAATTGTAAAAAATTTCAAATGATTGAAAAAAATCACCCACCTATAAAATATGGAAAAACCGGTGTACTTATAATTAATTTAGGCACACCCGATTCTACTAATTGGTTCGACATAAGAAAATATTTAAAAGAGTTTCTTTCCGACAGAAGAGTTATTGAGGTAAACCCATTAGTTTGGCAAATTATTTTGAATTTGTTTATTTTAAATTTTAGACCATCTAAAACTGCTAAAGCTTATAAAGAAATTTGGATGAAAAATGAAAATATATCACCACTTCTTTATTACACAAAAAAACAAAGTGAGAAAATTTCAAATTCATTATCAAAAGAAAAAACCATTTTAGATTTTGCGATGAGATATGGAAATCCTAGCATTAGGAGCAAAATTCATAAATTGCATGAAATGGGTTGTGAGAATTTGGTGATACTTCCTCTTTATCCTCAATATGCAGCAGCTACAACAGCAACAGTTTGTGATGAGGTATACAGGACTTTAATGAAAATGAGGTGGCAACCTTCTTTAAAAATAATTCCTCATTACGAATCTGACCCGCTTTACATTGATGCACTTGTTAACTCGATTAATAAAAAAATAAATGAAATTAGTTGGAAACCAGATCTAATTATAGCTTCTTATCATGGAATACCAAAAAAATATTTTGATAAAGGTGATCCTTATCATTGTTATTGTCATAAAACTACAAGACTTATTTCAGAAAAATTTATTTCAATTAAAATCAAAACCACATTCCAGTCAAGATTTGGTCCACAAGAATGGTTACAACCATACACTGACAAGACTTTAGAAAATCTTCCCAAAGAGGGTGTCAAAAATGTTCTTACAATCTGTCCAGGTTTCGCATCTGATTGTGTAGAGACTTTAGAAGAAATACAAATTCAAGCCAAAGAAAGTTTTTTAAATTCAGGAGGAGAAAATTTTGATATGGTTCCCTGTTTAAATGATAATAATGATCATATCAATTTACTAAAGTCATTAATTGAAAGAAGCATCTAATACATGAATTTATATTTATTATTTAAATCCCTTCATTTAATTGCTGTTGTTTCTTGGATGGCTGGTCTTTTATATCTTCCTAGAATTTTTGTTTACCATGTCGAAAACAAAGAAAAAAAGGAAGCAACCGATATATTCGAGGTGATGGAAAAAAGACTGTTCTATTACATAATGCGACCAGCAATGATTTTTACTTGGGTTTTCGGATTAGTATTGATTTATTTAAATGGAATAGAAATTTTCTCTCAATTATGGTTTCAAATAAAGATTGTCTTAGTGATACTGTTATCGGCATACAATGACTATTTAGGAAAATGTCTTGTTGCTCTAAAAAACTCTTTAAACACAAGATCTGCAAAATTCTTTAGAATTATTAATGAAATACCAACGGTTATCTTAATTATTGTTGTATTTTTAGCTATTTTTAAGCCAATCTAGGGTTGAAATAACAACTGCAGTATATATATTATATCTATCTGATAAGTCCTTATCAAAATTTTAATCATGAATATTCAAGAACTAAAACTAAAATCATCTGAACAGCTCATTACTCAGGCAGAAGAGCTTGGCATTGAAAATGCTAGCACATTAAGAAAACAAGAAATTCTTTTTGCTATCCTTAAGAAAGTTGCTGAAAAAGAGGAAATTACAGGTGTGGGTGTTTTGCAGTTATTGCAAGACGGTTTTGGTTTCTTAAGAGCAATGGAGTCAAATTATCTACCGGGACCAGACGACATTTATGTGAGCCCAAGTCAGATCAGAAAATTTGGATTAAGAACCGGTGACACAGTCGAAGGACCAGTAAGAGCCCCTAAAGAAGGAGAAAGATATTTTGCATTATTACAGGTTAGCAAGATAAATTTTGAAGAACCTGAAAAAGCCAGACACAAGATTGCATTTGATAACTTAACACCGTTATATCCAGATAAGCAATTGGTGATGGAAGTTGAAACTACAAAAGTTGAAAAAAAACAAGATTTAACTCCAAGATTAATTGATCTAGTTAGTCCAATCGGTAAAGGACAAAGGTCTATAATTATTTCTCCACCCAAAGCTGGAAAAACAATGATTTTGCAGAGCATAGCAAACTCAATAGCTAAAAATTATCCAGAATGTTACCTTATGGTGTTGTTGATTGATGAGCGTCCAGAAGAAGTGACAGATATGCAAAGAACAGTTAAAGGCGAAGTAATAAGCTCTACTTTTGATGAACCAGCTCAAAGGCACGTAGCAGTAGCCGAAATGGTTATTGAAAAAGCCAAAAGACTAACCGAGCACAAAAAAGATGTTATTATATTATTAGATTCTATTACAAGATTAGGAAGAGCATATAACGCAGTTATACCAAGCTCAGGTAAGGTTCTAACAGGAGGAGTAGATGCTAATGCACTACAAAGACCAAAAAGATTTTTTGGTGCTGCAAGAAATATTGAAGAAGGTGGATCTTTAACAATTATCTCAACAGCGTTGATTGATACGGGAAGTAGAATGGATGAAGTAATTTTTGAAGAATTTAAAGGAACTGGCAACAGTGAAACGATACTAGATAGAAAAATCGCAGATAAAAGAATTTATCCAGCAATTGATATAACAAAATCTGGAACAAGAAGAGAAGAGTTGTTATTTGATAAAAACGATCTTCAAAAAATGAATGTTTTAAGAAGAATTATTGCCCCAATGGGAACAATGGACGCTATAGAATTCATTAACTCTAAATTAAAAGACACAAAAAACAATGCTGAGTTTTTCAATTCTATGAATAAACCAGCTTAACTGTTCTGCAGCTTAGTAAATTAATATATTCATCACTTAAAATTTAATTGACAATTATTAGATTTATTTAAAAGATATATTCAATTAATAGATAAAAATTAAAATAATTTAATGATTAATGAAGAAATAAAGAAGAAAATTGAGAATTTATTTGAAAAAAAAAAATATAAAGAACTAATAGAATTTGCAAATCAACATGTTGACTCAGATGAACGCCCCCCTGGTTTAGCGTCGTTGATTGGCACCTGTTATTTTTTAAAAGAGAAAAGAAGTTTAAAAGATTTATCTTTTTCACTTAAATTCTTTGAAGAGGCATATCTTAAAGGACAAAAAAGTATGCACGGTTTATCTGGTGTTACAAATTTTATGAATTTAAGTGTTATTGCAGCTAAAAAGAGTACAGATTTTTTGCCAAATATCTATAAGGCAGAAAAATATTATGAGGAAACATCCAATTTTTTTAGTAATAACGCAAATTTTTTAGTTGCAGCAAAAAATTTATTTTGGTTTCAATTAAATAATCAAAAAGTTAAAACTATTTCAGATCAAATAATTTTTAATAAAAATACCCCATTAATTGAAAAATCTGGAAGTATTTTTTTTCAAAACTATATTTATAACCTATCTCAAAAAGAATATACTGAAGCAGCAGTTAATAATTCTAAGAATTTTCCCAAGTATATTTCTAAAAAATTAAATGAGATTAATTTTAATGAAAATCAAAAAATTCATTTAGGATTTGTAAGTGGAGATTTTACCGATCAACACTCAATTTTTTATTTTTTAAAGGATACATTCAAATATTTAGATAAAAAAATTTTTAAAATATTTCTTTTTTCATTTAACAGAGGACAAAATAATTATTGGCTTGGTCAAAATGAAATTAAAAAAGTAGCTGACGAATTTATAGATTTAGAAAAATTTAAAAATCAAGAGTGCATAGAGATTATACAGGGAAAAAAAATAAATATCTTATTTGATATAATGGGCTTTAGCTTTACCAAGCGTACTTTAATATTTAATGCTAGAGTTGCACCGATCCAAATTTCTTGGTTAGCAACTTGTAATACTGTAGGTTTGAATAATATTGATTACATGCTTGCTGATGAAAATTTGATTACCCAAGAGGAAGAAAATCAATATCCTGAAAAAATAATCAAATTACCTAATATATGGAATGCTCACTGCGGGTATGATTTTGAGAGAAAATTAAATATTTCTCCTTGTGTAAAAAATGATTTTTTTACGTTTGGTTCTTTAAATAGATATCATAAAATTTCTGATCAAGTAGTTGAGGTCTGGTCAAAAATTTTACTGAAATGTGAAAAATCAAAATTAATACTTAAGTCCTCCTCATTTGAGTGCAATATCCAGATGATTAGAGAAAAGTTTAGAAAGTATGGTGTTGAGCACAAAATAGAGATTCTAGATGTGAGAAATTATCCATATAAAAAAGATCATTTAAATGTTTATAATAAAATTGACTTAGCATTAGATACTTTTCCGTATAATGGTGTTACCACAACTTTTGAGGCTTTATGGATGGGTGTGCCAGTTATTGTCCTCAAAGGATTTAATTTTAATTCAAAATGTGGTTTTAGTATAATAAAAAATTCAAATTTTGTTAATTTGATATCAGAAAGCCCCGAAGAGTATGTAGAGAGAGCTGTTTATTTTTATAATAATAAAAGTGAATTTTTAAAATTAAAAAATAATGTATTTAATAATATTTTATCGACTCCATTATTTAAAACAAAAAAGTTTTCTGAAGATTTTGGCAAGTCTTTGTTAAGTATTATGAAAAATAATTTATAAATAATCCAACTCAAGCAATTCTTTATTAAATTCTTTTTCAATATTTTTTCTTGTATTTTGGTCTAGTATTTTTTTCCAGTTATTCTTCGCTCCCAGATAAAAGAATTTTTTTATATTTCCACTTTTATCTTTAGCAGATTCTTTAAAACCTTTATTGTTCTCTTGCTCACTTAATTTTTCAAAATCACAATTTTTAATAGCTTTATTAATTTGATCTTCGTTAAAATTTAATTTCATATTCTGGTTTAAATATTTCACAATTTTATTGAATTCGTTATGTGTGTCATTCAATAAATTTTCATATTTAATTAATAAATAGTTTTTTTTAAACTTTTTCCATGAATTATAGTGATTTGACCATGAAGAAATAACTGTAGGTAAATTATTATCAAGATTACTAAATCTTGAACCAATATGCTGTTTTTCATTAGTCATAAATTTAAACGCGTCATTGTAGTTTTCTGAGTCAAAGTGGTTTTTCAAAGAAGTGATTACATTTCTAGGATCCCTAACAATATAAATTACGCCAACAGTATTATTTTCATTAGTAAACTCATGTTGTCCTGCCCTCCAGAAAGCGTTATGAGTTTTAAAAATCTTAGCTTTGTTATCTAAATTAATTCTATCTTGACAATTAATACAATTAGATACGAAATTTTGAATGTTATTTTCATCTACATTTATTCTAGAAAAATCGCTTCTCAAAGGAAATTGTCTTATCTTTGTATTATTGATATCAAATTTATTATTTTTAGAGTGTATTAGAGACTCCAAAAATAACCTTACCCATGTATTTCCACTTTTTGGATATGATGCTAACCAAATTATCATAATTAATTTTTACACAAATATATTTTAGAGGCTATAATCTTTTCATGACTATTTACGCTTTATCAAGTGGACCTGGAATTTCAGGGGTTTCAGTTATCAGAATTTCAGGACAAGAAACCTCAAAAGTAATTAAGCTTTTAACCGGTAAGGAGTTACCTAAGCCCAGAGTAGCAACATTAAGAAAAATTAATAAAATCAACACTTCTGAGCTGATTGATGAGGGACTAATCCTTTGGTTTCCTGGCCCTGAGAGCTACACAGGAGAAGATATGGCTGAAATTCAAGTTCATGGCAGCAAAGCTGTTGTGGATGCCCTGCACTCCTCTCTTTCAGATATAGAAAATTGTAGATTAGCTGAGCCAGGTGAATTTACAAAATTAGCATTTCAAAATGGGAAAATAAATTTACTTAAAGCAGAAAGTATTGCTGATTTGATTTCTTCAGAAACAGAAATTCAACGACAACAAGCAATAAAAATCATGAATGGAAAATCATCTGATCAATTTAATTTTCTAAGAGAAAAACTTTTAAAAATTTTATCACATGTTGAGGCAAAAATTGATTTTCCAGAGGAAGATCTGCCTAATAATATTTTAGATGAAATTAAAAACAGTTCAGATGAAGTAATAAATAAAATTAAAAAAATATTAAACGACCAAAAAGTTGGAGAAAGAATTAGAGAAGGTTTTAAAATTTCTATTCTAGGACCAACTAATGCTGGCAAATCTAGCTTGATGAATCACTTATCTAATCGTGATGTAGCAATCGTTTCTGAAATTGCAGGTACAACTAGAGATGTGATTGAAACCCATTTAAATATAGACGGTTATCCAGTTATAATCTCTGATACAGCCGGGATAAGAGATTCTCAAGATGAGATAGAAAAAAAAGGAATTAAATTATCTTTAAATAGAGCTGAAGAAGCAGATTTAAAGCTTGTTGTGGCTGATGCAAAAAGCCTTGATTTTACTGATGTTTTGAAGGATTTATTAGATGAGAATGCAATTTTAGTTATAAATAAATCTGATCTTTTAGAAAAAGATATTGATCCAGAAATTAAAAGAACAAATCATGTTTTAATTTCGATTAAAGAAAATAAAAACATTGAAGAATTAATATTAAAAATAAAAAATAATTTAAAAAATAAATTTCTTAAAAGTGATGATATTTTAATTACAAGAGAGAGACACAGGCAACATTTGCAACAGTGTTTGGATCATCTAAATAACTTTAATCAAAAAAAAGAAATCGAAGATTTTGATAAAGCTGCAGAAGATTTAAGATTAGCTACTAGACATTTAGGTATGATAGTTGGAAAAGTTGATGTAGAGGAGATATTAGGTAGTATTTTCAACGATTTTTGTATCGGCAAGTAATACCCTATTTTGTTGGTTTTTTGTACTTTTTTTATCAAAAAACGTTGATAAATAAGGCTTATTTACAAAAAATTAAGCCTATCTTGTAAATTATATAATCACATATAGATTTGGATTATGAAAAATGATTTGTCATTTGATGTAGTTGTAATTGGAGGAGGCCATGCTGGATGTGAAGCAGCAGCAGCTTCTGCTCGTCTTGGAGTGAACACTGCCCTATTTACTCATAAAATAGAAACTATCGGGGAGATGTCCTGTAACCCAGCCATAGGAGGTTTGGGCAAAGGTCATTTGGTTAGAGAAATAGATGCACTTGATGGTGTTATGGGAGATGTAGCAGACAAATCAGGTATACAATTTAGATTGTTAAATAGAAGTAGAGGGCCAGCAGTCAGAGGACCACGAACTCAATCAGATAGATCGCTTTATCGTAAATATATGCAAGAAATATTGCTAAATTATTGTAATTTAAGTGTTTTTTCTGATCCAGTTATAAAGTTTATTTTTAATAAAAATTCAATAAGTGGGTTTGAAACTAAGGAAGGTAAGAAAGTTCTATCTAGTAAGATAATACTTACAACAGGGACTTTTTTGAATGGTTTGATACATATAGGTGATGAAAGAACTCCAGCAGGTAGATACGACGAAAAACCTTCTACTGGTTTGAGTGAACAATTAGCAAAATATAATTTTAAAATTGGAAGATTAAAAACCGGAACACCACCAAGGTTAGATTCAAGAACAATTAATTTTGAAAACTTAGAAGAACAATTCGCAGACGATAATCCTTATTTTTTTTCATTCTTAACTAAAAAAAATCTAAATAAACAAATATCTTGCCGAATGACTTACACAAATGAAAAGGTTCATAACATCATAGAAAAGAATTTATCAAAGAGCGCTATGTACTCGGGTAGTATAAAAGGGGCAGGCCCAAGATATTGTCCATCTATAGAAGATAAGATAGTAAAATTTGCAGATAAAGTTCGTCACCAGATATTTTTAGAGCCAGAAGGTCTAAATGATTACACAATTTACCCAAATGGCATATCGACATCACTCCCAGCTGACGTACAACAAGAAATATGTAATAATATCAATGGTTTAGAGAATGTTACTATATTAAGACCAGGATATGCAATAGAATATGATTATATAGATCCACGTGAACTATTCCTAACTCTTGAAACCAAGAAGATAAGCAATCTTTATCTTGCCGGTCAAATTAACGGAACAACAGGATATGAGGAAGCTGCTTCACAAGGCCTTATAGCAGGGATAAATGCTGCCTTGTCTGTTAAAAAATTGGAACCATTCATACTCGATAGATCTGATGCCTACATTGGAGTAATGATTGATGATTTGGTGACTAAAGGAGTAGCTGAGCCATACCGTATGTTTACATCAAGAGCAGAATATCGATTGAGTTTGAGATCAGATAATGCTGATCAAAGATTAACTGCAAAGGGAATAGAAATTGGTCTAATAAGTAATGAGAGAAAAGCTATATATTTAAGTAAATTTGAAAAAATCAGTCAAATAAATTTAAAAATGAGAGATTCCAAGATTTCACCAACTAAAGCTGAGAAATTTGGAATAAAAATAGCAAAAGACGGAATATTGAGATCATCTAGCGAAGTTTTAACTCAAAAAGGGGTAAATATGAGTAAAATAAGAGAAATATGGTCTGATATACCGTTTTTTAGTAAAGAAATTGATGAACAGGTAGAAATAAATTCTCATTATAGGGGGTATTTAAAGAAGCAAAAAGCTGATATTTTAGCATTTAAGAGGGACGAAAACCTAATTATTCCAGATAAAATCAATTATGACGGGCTATCAGGTTTATCTAATGAGGTAAAAGCAAAATTTAAAGAAATAAAGCCCAAAACAATGGGTCAAGCTTTAAGAATTGACGGTATAACTCCTGCCGCTGTATATATTTTGTTGTCACATGTCAAAAGAAAGTCTATTAAGCATATAGCTTAATGGATCAAGAAATTTTAAATTCTTATTCTAGAATCAATCACTTAAATGTTTCACGTGAAACATTTTTGGACTTTGAAAACTATATATCCATGATTCTTGAAAAAAATAAAAAAATCAACATAATTAGCCAAAATACAGCATCAAAAAAGTCTATAATTGACCGTCATATTATAGATTCTGCACAAATTATTGATTTTGTTGATTTAAATAGTAATACAACCACAGATATAGGTTCAGGAGGTGGGATGCCAGGTATAATCGTGGCAATTATACTAAAAAATATGAAAAATAATATGAATGTGCACCTTTATGAAAAAAGTTACCATAAAAGCCATTTTCTAAAGGAAGTTTCAAAAAAATTAAATTTAAACACAAAGGTTTTTCAAAAAAATATTTTTGAAATAAAAAATTTAGAAACAGGAACGATAATGTCCAGAGCATTTAAACCAATGCCAATAGTTTTAGAATTAGTATATGAAAATTTTTCAAAATATAAAAATTTAATTTTTTTTATGGGGAAGAGTGGAAAAAAAATTTTTGAAAATTCCAAAAAAAATTGGGAGCTGGAGTATATAGAAAAGAAAAGTTTAACAAGTGAAGACTCATTTTTAATAAATATTAAAAAAATTAAAAAAAAAAATTAAATGCAAATTATTTCAGTAATAAATCAAAAGGGTGGGGTTGGAAAAACTACTACGGTGATAAATCTTGCAGCAGGTTTATCTCAAATAGATAAAAAAATTTTAGTAATTGACCTAGATCCACAAGGTAATGCTACCACAGGTCTAGGATTATCTAATATGGATAACTCAAGTGATACAATTTATGGAGTATTGAATGGAACTAAAGAAATTAGTAAGGTAATTAAAAAAACACAGTTTGAAAATTTAGACATGATCACGTCTAATGTAGATCTATCAGGTTTAGAAGTAGAGACGGCTGATGATAGTAATAGGGCATTTATACTAAAGACTAAATTAGCCGCATATTTAAACAATTCTAGAGGACAATACGATTATGTTTTAATCGATTGTCCGCCTTCGTTAAGCTTGTTGACAGTAATGGCCCTTGTAAGCTCAAACTCACTATTGGTACCACTTCAGACAGAATTTTTTGCTTTAGAGGGTTTAACTCAGCTAATGAAAACAATAGAGAGGATAAAAGTAAGTTTAAATCCAGATTTAAAAATTAGGGGTATACTGCTAACAATGTACGACAAAAGAAATAAGCTATCATCTCAAGTTGAGAAAGAAGCGAGAGATTATTTCACTGAAAAAGTCTATTCAACTGTGATCCCAAGAAATGTAAGATTGTCTGAGGCACCGTCACATGGAATGCCAGTTTTGATTTATGACAAGTCTTGCCCTGGCAGCAAATCATATTTTAGTTTCACAGATGAATTTATTAATCAAGAGTCAACAATAGGGAGTGCTGCTTAATGGATAAAATAAAAAAAGGATTGGGCAGAGGCCTGTCGTCATTGATAGGTGAAACGAAAGTAGGGTCTCAAAAAAATCAATTATCAATTAGCGACTTAGTACCAAATAAATACCAGCCAAGAAAAATTTTTGATGAAAATAATTTAGAGGATTTAACCAATTCTATTAGAGAAAGAGGGATGATCCAACCTATCATCGTCCGAAAATCTGCTGAGGATATTTCCAAATTTGAAATAATAGCAGGTGAGAGAAGATGGCTAGCAGCACAAAGAGCTGGTCTTCATAATGTTCCAGTAGTAATTACGGAAGCAGATGATTTAAAATCTTTGGAATTTGCAATTGTTGAAAATGTTCAGAGGCACGATCTTAACCCTCTTGAGGAAGCCCAAGGATATAAACGTTTGATTGATGATTTTTCTTATGATCAAGAGAAAGTATCGAAATTTATTGGCAAAAGCAGAAGTCATATAACCAACTCATTAAGGCTGCTTACTTTACCGAATGATGTGATAAAATTAATTGAAACTCAAAAATTGACAGCCGGTCATGCAAAAATTTTAGTTGGTTTACATAATGCCAGCTTTGTTGCAACAAAAATAATTGAAAAAAAACTTTCTGTTAGACAAGCTGAGAATTTTGTCAAAATTTTTAAAAGTAAAAAACAAAAGTCACGATCATCGAAAGATACAAATATTATCGCCTTAGAATTATCTATTTCAAATAAAGTTGGATTAAATGTAGATATTCAAAGTAACAAAAGGAACAAGGGCAAAATAAGTTTTGAATTTAAAGATTTGGATCAATTAAATAAAATTATAGAAATAGTAAAATCTAATTATTAATATTCAATTTTGATTTATCGAGTATGAAATTTCTAATTAGGTTAGTTGAATTATTTATATTTTTTTTAATATTTAATTCTAAATCGAATATCGTGTAAATTAATTCTCTAATTTTGTCTGGCGACCATTTTAATAACTGCTCTTTAGTTATTTCTTTATCTTTCCAAAATATTGGTGGTTTTGCGGAATCAATAGTAAGATTAATATCTTTATTTTTATTATACTCTTCTGATAATTTTAAAATTTTTTTGGCTTTTCTCAAAAAAGTTCTTACAATTAAAATGCAGTCTTCATTGGTGTAAATATTATCATTTAATATATCGATTGTTTTTTTTTGATTTTTGGCTAAGCAATAATCAATTAATTTAGTTATACTATGATTTTCAATTAAATTAGTTAGTTTATTTAAAACCTCTGAAGTAATTTTTTTTTTACTAACAGAAAAAAATTGAATTTTTTCTAACTCTTTCTTTAGCAAACCTCTATCCCCATTACATTTATTAATTAATAAATTAATATTTGATTGTGAAATATTAATATTTCTTTCTTTTAAAAATGATGAACTTAATTTAGATAAGGTTTCATTATTATCAGCATAAAAAGGTATACACACAAGGTTTTTTTCTTTCTCGAATTTGTTACGTAATTTAGATTTTTTGTCTAATTGTTCGGAATTAATAATTATATAAATTTCTTCGGTAATTTTATTGATAACATTTTCTAAAACTTTTAATAATTTATCAGTACTTCTATTTACTTGAATAATTTTTTTATCGTCAAAAAATGATTTTGATAATATCTCATCAAAAAAAATTTGATCGTTTGTTAATATTTCTTTTTCATCAAATTTAATTGTTTTTTCAATATTAAGTTTACTTATAAAAGAATTAATGAATTCATTCTTTAATCCATCATTAGCCCCATAAACTAAAATTAATTTATTTTTTTCAAAATTTAACTTATTAAATTCAAAATATTTTAAAATCACTTGATTAGTTTTAATTTTACAATTAATTTTTCAACAATGGTGTTAACAAAGTTATTTTTAATATTATTTTCATAATTATTTTGATCATAAAAATCTGAAGAATTATCAATATTTAAATTTTCACTGAAAGAGAACTCTTTTATTTGATCTTTATATCTAACAATGAAGTTTGCACTTGTTGTTAATTTTAAATCTGCTGCTCTTCCTGTTTTATCTTTTGACAAAATATCTTTATTAAAAGTTGTTTGCACTTTAATAACAAAAATTTTATTAACATTTTTATCGGAGTATCTTTTTAGTTTCCTTTCAAGTATATTATTGATTGATTTATCACCATTTATGTCTTCAATAACAATCTTAAAGTTAAGATTATCTTGATTGTTGTAAATAGGCGTAAATCCGCAACTTAATAAAAATAAAGTCATTAAAATTAAAATCAATTTTTTCATTTTTTTAAATAATAAAATTTATTAGTCTATTTTTAACATAAATTTTTTTCTTAATTTTAACCCCAGTTAAATATTTTTTAATTTTTTCATTTTTTAAAATTAAATCATAAATATTTTTTTCGTCTAAATCTCTATCTATTTCAATCAGACCTCTTTTTTTACCATTTATTTGGATCACTATTTGGAATTCTTTTTCTTCAACAAGTTTTTCATCATAAGTTGGCCAAAACTTTTCATTATTTTTTCCAATCATTTCTAAACACTCATTTGCAAAGTGTGGAATTACCGGTGTTATAGATATTAAAATTTTACTGTAATTGTCTACTAGAGTATTAGGATTATATTGTTTATCTAAATCTTTAATTAAAAATGAATACATTTCATGCATATTGGCAATAATAATATTGTAATTAAAATTCTGTAAATTTTCGGTCATTTTTTTTAAAAATTTATTGGTATATTTTTCTAACTCTTCACCTTTATTTTCTTTTTGATTCATTTTAATATTAGATAAAAATTTCATGTTAAGTTTCCAAAGTTTTTGAATAAACTTGTAAGATGCTGCAATTCCCTCTTCAGACCATTGCACATCTTTTTCAGGTGGGCTATCAGATAATATGAAAAGTCTAACCGCATCAGCTCCATATTGCTTAATTATTTTCTCGGGATCTATAGTATTTTTTTTTGATTTTGACATTGACTCTGAAGGTCCAACTTTAATCTTTTTAGTACGGTCAGATTCAAGAAATTTTTCACTATTTATCGTAATAATTTCATCTGGGCTTACCCAATTACCGTTGTGATCTTTATATGTTTCATGACACACCATTCCTTGTGTGAATAAACCTTTAAAAGGCTCTTCAAGATTAAATTTTTCATTTTTATAATTGAGTGCTTGCATGAAAAATCTTGAGTACAATAAGTGTAAAATAGCGTGTTCCACCCCTCCAATATATTGATCAACTGGCATCCAGTATTTAACTTCATTTTCGTCATAACCATATAAATTATTTTGTGAAGAGCAGAATCTAAGAAAATACCATGAAGAGTCTACAAATGTGTCTAAAGTATCTGTTTCTCTGGTATATTTTTTTCCATTAATAATTATATTTTTCCATTCTAGAATCTTATCTAAAGGATTACCTGTAGGTTCTAATTTTTCGATTTTTTGGTAGTTCAACCGGTAGCATATTATCTGGAATTTTATGGGGTTCATTATTTTCGTCGTATATAATTGGTATTGGGCATCCCCAGTATCTTTGTCTAGAAATTCCCCAGTCTTTAAGTCTAAAATTTATTTTTTTTTCTCCTAAATTTTTTTTTTCAAGATATTCAATTGTTTTTTTTATTGACTCATCAGGAACTTTTAGTCCATTTAAAAAGGATGAATTGAAAATAAAACCAGGTCCAGTGTAAGCTTTATCTTTAATTATAAAATTATTATTTTTTATATCAGGAGTGACAACTGGTATGACATCTAAATTGTACTTTCTTGCAAAATCTAAGTCTCTTTGATCATGTGCAGGACATCCAAAAACAGCCCCTAACCCATAATCCATCAATACAAAATTTGCGAAAAAAACTGGAACTTTAATTTTATTATTGATGGGATTAATAGCAAGTAAATCAGTTTTGAAACCTATTTTCTCTGCATTAGCAATAGATTCTTCAGTAGTACCAGTTTTTGAACATTCTTTTTTAAATTTTATGAAATCGGGATCATTTTCATAATGCTTAGAAATTGGATGATCAACAGAAAGAGCCAAAAATGACATTCCAAATAAAGTGTCTGGTCTAGTGGTATAACACTTAATTTCATTTATAGACTTGGAATTTTCTATTTTGAATTTCACTTCAGAGCCAAACGATTTACCAATCCAATTTTTTTGCATAACTTTTACTTTATTTGGCCATTCGTCCAAGTTTTCTAAATTATTCATTAATTCATTTGAAAATTTTGTAATATTAAAAAACCATTGATTTAATTTTTTTCTTTCGATTTTGGCTCCAGATCTCCATCCCTTACCGTCTATTACCTGTTCATTTGCTAAAACTGTTTGATCAATAGGGTCCCAATTTACATATTGTTCTTTACGATAAACTAAACCTTTGTCGTATAATTCTAAAAAAAACTTTTGTTGATGTTTGTAATAGTCTGACGAGCATGTAGATATTTCTCTATCCCAATCAATAGACAGTCCTAGTCTCTTTAATTGTGATTTCATTGTTGAAATATTTTTTTCTGTCCAACTTTTAGGATCTAAATTGTTTTGCCTAGCCGCATTTTCAGCCGGCATACCAAATGAATCCCATCCCATTGGATGAAGTACATTATAACCTTGTAAAGATTTAAAACGAGCCAACACATCACCAATGGTGTAGTTTCTTACATGCCCCATATGAATTTTCCCAGATGGATAAGGAAACATTTCTAGACAATAAAATTTTTTTTTTGTTTTATCTATTTCGGCTTTAAAAGTCTTATTTTCTTCCCAAAACTTTTGCCATTTTTCTTCTATTGATTTAAAATTATACCTGTCCACAAAACTTAAATTTTTTAATTCCTAGCGTTTTCAGGATAGTCGTATTTTTTGAAATTTTTGTCATTAAAATCTTTTTTATATATGGCTGCTTTCTTTAATATTTCTTTTCTTAGTTCATTTTTTAACGAAGTCTCTTTTTCCGTTATCAAACAATTTGTAATTGATTTACAATTTTTATAAAAAATTTTAATGTTTAAAGCGTCCGCTCTTATTTCATTTGTTAAAAATCTAATTATTATCTTAATAGATTCATTAGGGCTTGAATTATCTGAATACCAATCAGTTATAATAATACCGCCACTATAATTTGCGGATGTTAATGGCATAAAATCTATAGTGTCCAATGAGGCTCTCCATAATTCATTAGAGCTTGCGAACTCATAACTAGTTTTACCCAAATTTTTCGTAGCATTAGACAACCTAAATCCTTTTCCTTCTTCAAGATTTTTTGCGACACGCTCTTTTGGGTTTGGAGGATTTTTTAATGCATCTCCACCAGGTAAACTTTTGCAGGCATTAAGTAATAGTAACAAAAATATAATTGAAATAAAAAATTTAGGATTTGTGGGCTTCATAATGATAATTATTTTTTAAAAAGCTATAATGTATATACTAAATACTTATAGTCATTAGTCATAAAAGTTAATAAATTCAATGAAATAGTGTTGTAAAAATGCAACAATTCTACTTTTTTAGCACAAATACCATAAATTTAAGCATTTTAGAACCATTTAGATGATAAATACACGATGTTTATTATTAATAATAACAATTACAAAGGAGTAATTAATATGAACAAAATGAAAAAAATTGGTCTATCAGCATTAGCTGGTTCACTAGTTGCTTTCTCTGCTAATGCAGAGATTACAATGTCTGGTGGAGCATCTGTTGGTGTGAGTTCATCAAACGAAACTAGAGCGTCTGCTTACTACATGGGTGACTCTATTAACTTTACATTATCAGGTGAAACTGACAGTGGATTAACTATTACTCAAAAAATTGAGTTAGAAGGTGGTGTTGATAACCAAAGTACAGCAATTGCTGGTGACTTCGGAACACTTACTTACCACAAGCATGGTGGTGACTCAGTAATGAGTGGTTGGGATGACAAAACTCCTAACGCTTATGAAGAATCATGGGTATTAGCCACTGTAGATTCAACAACAACTGTTTCAGCAAACGACGAAGTTGTTATGATCAATGGTAGAGCTGGTGACGCACTTTGGAGATACGACTCTCCAACAATAAGTGGTGTTAGCGTTCACGCATCATACGTACAAGCTGCAGCAGCTGCTAGTGAAAATGATCACGGTGATATCGGAAGCTACACTGACTTCGGTGTGCAAATCGCTCCAGAAATGGTTGAAGGTTTAACTATTGGTTATGCGACTGCTGAAGTAGAAGAAAGTACTACTGTATCTAACGATGAGTCTACTTTATGGATCACATACACAAATGGTCCAATTTCAGTAGGTTATCAAACATCAGAAGTAGATGGTCAAAACACTACGCAAGATGACGAAGCAACTCTTATGTCAATCTCTTATGCTGTAACAGATGATTTATCAATCTCTTACGGTACTGCAGAAGTTGACTTAGGTTCTTCAACTACAGACCAAGAGTCTAAAGGTATTTCAGCTTCATACACAATGGGTGGCGTATCTATATCTATTGCTATGAACTCTACTGATAATGCTGGTGGTAACACAGGAACTACATACGACGTTGAAGGTTACGACCTAAACGTTGCGTTTGCGTTCTAATTTAGACCAAATAATTATTAAAAAGGGCCCCTTTTTGGGGCCTTTTTTTTATTCAAAAAAAGATATTCCAGCGAATTCAGAACAATTTAATAACCTAAGTTTATTGCGATTTTTTTTAGAAATACCACCTAAAGCAACTACTTTTTTTTTAGTTAAATTGGAAATTAACTTAAATTTATTAATTCCCAAGTAATTTTTATTTTTTTTGAATAAAGATGATATGAAAATGCTACTAACCTTCTGAATTTCCTTTGTTTTAATTTCTTTAATATTGTGGGCCGATCCAATTATGTTAAATTTTTTTTTTAATGAATAAGCCAGGTGTTTTGTAGATTTATTAAAGGAAGGAATGTATGCACCATCTAAATCAAATTTTATTGCAAGTTTAATATTATTCGATAAATAAAAATTAATTTTTTTTAACTTACAATATTTTTTTAATTTAAGGATGAGCTTTTCATTTATTACTTTTGAGCTATAATTTCTATAAATAATAGTGGTTTGTTTATCCTGTTTATCAATTATGTTTGTATCAAAATTACTTATAAAGTAATATTTATTATTCAAATTAATATGCATAATACCGTAAAAAATTTATTAGATGTAAAGAATAATATTAAAATTCATCTTAATAAATTAAATATTGATAATAATCCTAATATAATTGCAGTGTCTAAGACTTTCAAAATTGATAAAATATTACCTCTTATTGAATATGGTCATACCGATTATGGAGAAAATAAAGTCCAGGAAGCATTAGAAAAATGGACAGAGGTTAAAAAAAAAAATTCAGAAATAAGATTACATATGATTGGAAAATTACAAACCAATAAAGTAAAATTTGCTGTTCAAATATTTGATTATATTCACTCAGTAGATAGTGAAAAGCTTGCAAAAAAAATTGCAGATGAACAAAACAAAATTAATAAAAAAATTAAAGTTTTTTTGCAGGTCAATATAGGTAACGAAAGTCAAAAATCTGGTATTCATAAAAATGAAGTAGGTCAACTAGTTTCTTTTAGTAAAGAAATTGGTTTAAACGTTATTGGCCTGATGTGCATTCCTCCAGCAAATATTGATCCGGAGAGTTATTTTATAGAAATGAACAAACTTAACAAAGATCTAGGTTTTGCAGAATTAAGTATGGGTATGTCTTCAGATTATCTTTTGGCTGCTAAAAATTTTTCAACATATGTTAGAGTTGGATCTAGTATTTTTGGTCAAAGATCTTAAAAAATTTTTATTTTTGAATTTTTTTTGATCAATTTGAGCATAATTAAAAAATCTTTTTCTTTTAAAGCAATACATCCAGCCGTAGGTTTATAATCTTTGGTTAGATGAATGAAAATACAACTACCTAAACCTGTAACAGTTTTTTCAAAATTGTACTTAATTGGAATTAAGAGGTCATATTTATGATCATTTCTTTTTAATTTTTCATGTTGGATTTTATTTTCAACTCTAATAAGTTTGTTATATTTTTTTGGAAAACGTACATCATCACACCAACCCATATTTTTTTTAATTTCGATACATTTTAGTAAAGTGGTTGGTTTTTCTATACGATCTTTTCTAAAATAAAGATTTCCAATTTTAAATGAACCTTTTGGCGTTTTTTTATCTCCTTCTTTTTTGTTCTTGGTTGAACCTTTTTTACCAATACTACACCTAAATTTAAATTCATCTATCTGAAGAGTGTATTTATTTTTTATAAAAATTGTCATATCCTCTTTTTTGTGAATAATCAGAATTTAATAATATACAAATTTTCCGAATTATATCATATTCTGGAAGAACTTGGTCATGATTTAAATTTTAAGATTACCCTTGTTGACAATGAAAAATCTTTAAACGAAAAAGTAAAAAATTTGCACAATTATTTAATTATATCAAACAAAAAATACTTAAATACTGATTACCAATTTGTTTTAGATAATTTACCAATCAATATTTTTAAATTAGTTGAAATCATAAATATTGAGTTCTTAAAAATACACTTCAATAGTCAGTCTGAAGTTAAAGTAGATAATTATACTATAGATCTAAATTCTAGAGAAATGTTAAAAAATAATACCTCACTCAAATTGACTGAAAAAGAAATTAATACAATTATTTATTTATCTAAATCTAAAATACCAGTTAGCATTGATGAATTACAAGAAAAGGTGTGGAGTTATCAATCTGATATTGAAAGCCACACTGTAGAAACCCATATCTACCGACTAAGAAAAAAAATATTAAACACATTTGATGATAATGGATTTATCCTTAGTAAAAAAAATGGCTATCAAATTAAATAAGAAAAATCCAATTGCAAAAGATTTGTTTACTAAAAAATATAAACCAAAAGTAGTTAGACCCAAAAAAGGCAAAGGAAGCTTTAAGAGAAAGAAAAGTTAAGTTTAAAGTCTTGCTCCAATTTGTTGGATTACCTTAGATGACATTTCAGTACCTTTTTCTAGACATTCTTTTGTGGATAATTTGTTAATATATCCATGTAAAAATCCAGCAGCAAAAAGATCACCTGCTCCTGTTAGGTCAACAATTTTAAGATTTTTTTTTATATCACTTTCAATAACTTCGTTACTATTTATTGCAATTGCACCTTTTTCACCTCTAGTTATAATAACTAATTTATTAAGTCCTTTTGAAAAGTTAATAACTTCATTAAAATTTTTTGCTTTAATTAAAGAGGTAATTTCTTGTTCGTTAGCAAAAGTTATATCAAGTTTATTTTTAACTAAATTTAAAAAATGAGGTTTGTGTCTATCTACACAAAATAGATCGGAGAGCGACATAGCAACTTTGTTTGCATTATTTATAGCTTTATTGAATGCTTTTTTGGGCTCACCTTCATCCCACAAGTAACCCTCTAAAAATATCATCTCACTTTTTTTAATTGCTTCAGAACTAACATCATTCTCATTAATTTTTCCCGCAGTTCCCAGGAATGTACACATCGTTCTTTCTGAGTCTGGTGTTACTAATATCAAACATGTCCCAGTTGGTAATTCCTCTTTTTTTTTAGAATAAAAATATTTTACGTTTTCTTTTTTTAATCCTTCTTCGTAATTACTACCAAATTCATCATCAGAAACCTTACCGATGAAACCAACCGTATCTCCAAGTTGTGATAATCCAACTATAGAATTTGCTACAGAGCCTCCAGAAACAGTTTTTTCAATTTTAAGATTTTTTAATAAGTTTTTGAACTCATTTTCATCAAAGAATAATTTCATTGTACTCTTTGTAAGATTATTCTGTTCAATAAAGTTGTCCTCAACCTTACAGATGACATCTACTATAGCGTTACCTATACCTAAAATTTTCATATTAAGCTTTTTTGGTAATAACAGGTTTTTTTCTATTTGGGTAGCAACTAGTGCATATTTGACAACTTAAACCATAACAATCTCTTGCTTTACAATATTCCCTGCCATAAAAAATTATTTGTAAATGCAGTTTAGACCATGTTTTTTTAGGAAATAATCTTTTTAAATCTTTTTCAGTTTGAACTACATTTTTCCCATTTGTTAAACCCCATCTTTGTGCAAGTCTATGAATATGAGTATCAACAGCAAAAGCTGGGTATCCAAAACCTTGTGACATCACTACGCTAGCCGTTTTATGTCCTACACCAGGTAGCTTTTCAAGTTCTTCAAAGGTTCTAGGCACTCTTCCCTTGTGATTTTCTAAAACTTTTTTTGACATTAAGTATATACTTTTGGCTTTAACTCTAAAAATGCCAATTCTCTTAATTAATTTTTCAATTTTTTTTCTTCCTAATTTTA
>CACAVT010000001.1 GCA_902536005.1 uncultured Pelagibacteraceae bacterium | reverse complement strand
GTTTGGATCGATCTAAGTTATCAATCAAATTTAATGCTTCTTTTGCAAAACTATAACCACCATATTCAAAAGCATCTTCTTTTTCTTTTTCAAATCTTCTTCTTTGATTTTCCATTTCAGCAAAAGTTCTTGCCACTTTATCTTCCAAATCAGCAATTTTTTCTTCTGGAGTTGGTTCTTTAACTTCTTCTTTAGATTCTTGCTTTATTTCTTGTTTATTTTCTTCGGCTAGATTTTCTTCAGGTTTCTCATTTTCTTTTACAGTATCTTCGTTTTGATCTGCAGAAGTGTTATTTTGGATTTCCTCTTTTTCCATAGTATCTTATATGGTAAGCATTTTCTTAATTTCTAGATGTATAAACAAAAAATTAATAAATTATTAATAGGTACTAATAACAAGGGTAAATTACGTGAAATCAAGAGTTTATTGCCTAAAAAAATTAAAATCTATTCTACATCTACATTTAATCTTAGAAGCCCAGTTGAAAATGGAAAGACTTTTAAAGAAAACTCACTTATTAAATCTAAATATTTTTCAAAAAAGACAGGATTGTTATGTTTGGCTGACGACTCTGGTTTGGAAATAGATTTTTTAAATAAAAGTCCTGGAATTTATTCTGCAAGGTGGGGAGGAAAGTATGGGGACTTTAGTAAAGCTATAAAGAGAGTTTATAGAGAGTTAAATAAAAAAAACAAAAATTGGAAAAACAAAAAAATAAAAGCAAGATTTATTTGCGCACTTTCTATTTCATACTTAAATAAAAAAATTGCTTGCGTAGTAGGTAAAGTTGAAGGTCACATTTCACATGAAGCAAAAGGAAAAAATGGATTTGGTTATGATCCAATTTTTATTCCTTTAAGAAAAAGAAAAACTTTTGGAGAAATGAAGCCATCTCATAAGTATAAAATGGATCATAGATATCAAGCTTTTAAAAAAATTAGAAAATTTCTATAAGTTTTTGATCTTCAATTTTATAAAAATTAAGTCTGTGATTAATTTTATTGTTTTTAATATCAAAAATTCCTATTTTTCCTTTGAATGAATTTTTTTTCTTAAAAATTTTATTTAAGTTTTCTATTTTTGAATTCATTGATAAATAATAAACTAAGCCAATAAGGTCATAACTTAATAAAGACAAATGAGTTGGATCTTTGTTAAATGCGTTATAGTACTTTATTTTGTAGCTATCAAAATTTTCTTTATTTATTGATGGATAATATAAAGGTTGGATATCAGTTTCATTTAACAAACTTTCATCAAACCATTGATTTAAAGTTATAAAATATTTATTTTTTGGAAGTACGTCAGTATATAAAAGTGATGTAGATACACTTTTTAGACTTTCATCAAAATCTGCAATTACAACAGCGTCAAAATTTAAACCACCCAAAGTGTATCTTTTTTCAAGTCTTTTTATTTTTTTTTCTTTATTTGGATCATTTGAATTTTTTATCCTTTTTATTTCATCCTCTAAATTTTGCTTTCTTATTCTGTAGTTTGTAATTTCTTCTATTTGTTTTGTTAGTTTTGTAGGCTCTATATTATATTCGTAATCTTTATAAATTTTAATTTTTGAATTTTTCATTCCTTTTTTAACTTCAAATTCATAATCTTGAATTGGTGTTAAAAAAATAGTTCTTTGTATTTGATTAGTTTCTAAAAATTTTTTTATTGTATTAAATTGTGATGTAGAATTAATTCCAGCAGAGATTACATTTTTTGGAAGATCTAAAGTTTTATTTGTTAATGATAAAAAAGTTAAATCCTTCATTTCATCTAAATAAGTTAAACTTTCATAGAACACAGGGCCTATAACAATTTTTATCCCCATTTCACTTAATTCAAATGCTGATTTTAAAGTTTGGTTAGCTTTAGTTGCCGTATCTTTTGGATAGATTTGTATCAGATCATTATCAATATCTTTGACCGCTAATCTAACTGCTTTAATTATCGACTCTCCAATCTCCTTATTTTCTCCTGTCATAGGCACCAATAATCCTATTTTGATTTTTTCTTGAGCATTAACATTTGGAAAAAACAGAAAGTAAAAACTTAAAATAATAAAATAAATAATTTTAATTAATTTGATCATTTTGATGCTAATATAATATTTTTTAAGCTAAATTATGATCATAAAACCACAATTTAAATTAAAAGAATACGAAAATGGTCTTTATTTGGTATCAACTCCTTTAGGAAATCTAAAAGATATAACTTTAAGAGCAATTGAAATTTTGCAGCGGTCTCATTATATTTTATGCGAAGACACGCGTGTGTCAAAAAACCTTTTAGATAAATATCAAATAAAATCAAAATTAATTTCAAATCATAAATTTAATGAAAAAAAAAATGTAGAAAAAATTATTGAACATCTAAAATCTGGAAAAATAATTTCTTTGATATCAGATGCTGGTACGCCTAGTATTTCTGATCCTGGTTCAATTTTAGTTAATGAGTGTATTAATAACGAGATTAAAATATTTCCCATTCCTGGACCTTCGGCTGTTGCCGCAGCTGTTTCAATTAGTGGTTTTTCAGATAAATTTTTGT
Source organism: uncultured Pelagibacteraceae bacterium (assembly GCA_902536005.1). Classification (GTDB taxonomy): domain Bacteria; phylum Pseudomonadota; class Alphaproteobacteria; order Pelagibacterales; family Pelagibacteraceae; genus Pelagibacter. The sequence goes on along the minus strand of CACAVT010000001.1, from coordinate 66,758 downwards.
TTTGTGGTTTTTTGCCAGATAAAAAACAGCAATTATATAATGAATTAAAAAAATTCTCAGAATTCGAAAATTCCTTAGTTTTTTTTGTTTCACCTAAAAAAATTAATAAAATAATACCTGAAATAAAAAAGAATTTTAATGGGAGAAAGATAGTTTTTTGTAGGGAAATAACAAAAATGTATGAAGAATTTATCAGAAAAAATGTAGATGAAATAGAATTATTTGAAAAAGAACCAAAAGGTGAGCTTACTGTTGTTATTTCTGAAAAAAAAATAAATAAAAATATATCTCAAAAACTAGCTGAATCAGATATGAATATAATAAAAAAAATGATTAACAAATTATCTATTAAAGAAATTACAGATATTTTAACTCAAAGAACTAAAGTATCTAAAAAGGAAATATACAATTATTGTTTAGAATTAAAAAATGAAAAATAAATTATTAATTTTTATTTTAATGAGTTTTATTTTAACAGGGTGTGTTGGTGTCAGTTCCAAAGGCCTTTTCGGAACAGGTGTATCGGTTGCATTAGATCCTAGAACAGTCGGTACTCAAATTGATGATTCTATTATGCAAAAAAGTATTAGTACAAAAATTTTAGCAAAAGATAAAAAATATCTTTTGGCAGTAAAAACTAAAGTTTTAGATGGAAGAATTTTTGTAACTGGAAAAGTAGATAGTCCAGAAGAGAAATTAATGATTACAAAATTAGCATGGGAAACAAAGGGTGCTAGATCAGTTAGAAATGATATTAAAATTAAAGAAGAGTTTAATTTTAAACAATCCGCAAAAGATTTGCTTATTACTTCACAATTAAGAACAGCAATAATTGTTAATAAAAATATTAAAGCAACTAATTACCAAATTGATACATACAAGAAAAAAATTTATGTTTATGGTATTGCTCTAACTTCTGAAGAAAAAGATTTAGTAATAAGTGAAGCAAAAGAGATACTTGATGTCGAAGACGTGATTGCAAGTATAATTCTTGTTGAAGACTTAAGAATTCAAAGAGACTAATTATTTTTTGTAATCAATCACTTGGGAAGAATAAGCAGCAATTGATGCTAGGTTAAGTATCTCAGAAGTTGATGATCTTAAAGGTGCAATTTCTATCGGAAGCCCAAGTCCAATTAATAATGGTCCAATTACTTTTGTTTCACCTATAGTTTTCATTAATTTGTAAGAAATTGCTGCACTATGTTGTCCAGGCATTATTAAAATATTTGCTTTACCAACTATATTTGCAAAAGGATAAAGTTCCTCATACTCTGGATTAAGAGCAACATCAGGCTGCATATCTCCATCAAATTCAAAGTCTACTTTTCTTGCTTTTAATATCTCTACCGCGTTTCGAATATGTTTTGTTCTACTAGTAAGAGGTTGTCCAAATGTAGAGTGGGATACAAAAGCAACTTTAGGATCAAATCCAAAAAGTCTAACTACTCTTGCTGTAGATATCGCCATTTCAGCCATTTGTTCAGAAGTTGGATATTCATGGACACTTGTATCACCAATAAAAATAGTTCTCCCTTTATGAACGATCATGTTTAAACCAAACATAATCTCACCTTTTCTTACATCAACAACTTGCTTAATTTTTTCAAATGAAGCACCAAATCGCCTTGTATTGCCTGTTACAGCACCATCAGCATCACCGCAGGCAACCATACTAGTAGCCCAGACAACCCTATCATTTCTAATCATTCTGTCACAATCTCGTTCTAATAATCCTTGTTCTCTTTGCAATTTTTCAAATAAATGTTTTACGTATCTTTTTCTTTTTTCTTCATCTTTTGAATTAACAATGTCAATGTCAAAATTTTCACTGTAACCAATATTTTTAATCTGTTCTTTAATTTTACTTTCTTTACCAACTAAGATTGGAATACCTAATTTTGAATTTTTGAATGCTATAGCGGCTTTTAAAGTATTTTCATCTTCACCATCTGCAAAAACTATTCTTTTCTGATTTTTCTTAATAAATGAATTAATACCTTGCATGATGGTAACGGTTGGGTCTAGTCTTTGTTTTAGTTGCTCTTTATAAACTTCAAAATCATCTATATTTTTTCTAGCTACTCCACTATCTATAGCTGCTTTTGCTACAGCCGCTGGTATTACACTAATTAATCTTGGATCAAATGTAGATGGAATAATATAATCTTTTCCATAATGAGGTCTTTCTCCACCCATAGCTGCAACAACTTCATCAGGAACATCTTCTCTTGCAAGCTTAGCTATTGCATTAGCTGCAGCGACCTTCATTTCTTCATTTATCGTTTTAGATCTCACATCTAAAGCTCCTCTAAAGATATAAGGAAATCCAATTAAATTATTTACTTGATTAGGGTAGTCAGATCTGCCTGTTGCAACAATTGCATCATTTCTAACCTCACTAATTTCCTCTGGGGTAATTTCTGGATCAGGATTAGCACAAGCAAATATAATTGGATTTTTTGCCATAGATTTAACCATCTCTTTTTTTAGAACACCTTTTGCTGATAATCCTAAAAAAACATCTGCACCTTTAACAGCATCCTTTAAAGTTCTATGTTTAGTTTTAACTGAATATCTGGATTTCCATTGATCAATTCCCTCAGTTCTTCCTTCGTAAATAACGCCCTTTCTGTCTAGCATTATTATATTTTCAGATTTTACTCCTGAATTTTTAAATAACTCGGTACAAGCTTGCGCTGAAGCTCCAGCACCATTAACTACAACTTTAATTTTTTTTATTGATTTACCACAAATATCTAAGGCATTAATTAATGCTGCGGTTGTTATAATTGCTGTTCCATGTTGGTCATCATGAAAAACTGGAATATCCAAAATTTCTTTTAACTTCTGTTCTATTATAAAACAATCTGGGGCTGCTATGTCTTCTAAATTTATTCCACCAAAACTAGGTGCAAAATTTTTAATTGAATTTATGATTTCGCCTGAATCTTTACAATCAATCTCTAAATCAATCGAATCTATATCTGCAAATCTTTTAAATAATACAGCCTTTCCTTCCATCACAGGTTTTGATGCAAGAGCACCTAAATTTCCCATCCCTAATATTGCTGAACCATTACTTATTACAGCAACAAGGTTTCCTTTACTTGTGTAATCATAAGCTGCTTCTGGGTTTTCACTTATTTTTTTTACAGGAGCAGCGACTCCTGGTGAATACGCTAAAGCGAGATCTCGCTTAGTTGTCATATTTTTGGAAGAAATAATCTCAATCTTGCCAGGTTTTTTGTCTTTATGAAAATCTAATGCTTCCTTATCTGTATAATGATCAATTTTTGTTTTTTTCATTTCTGATAACAATAAGTGTACAATTGGGGTAAAATTAAGACTAATATGATTTATGAACTTACTTAAGTCAACAGGGACATTTGGTTTTTATACTATCATTAGTAGATTGCTTGGTTATTTAAGAGACATTTTAATAGCATTTTTTCTAGGAACAGGAATTTTGGCAGATGCTTTCTTTGTAGCATTTAGAATTCCAAATACTTTCAGACGGTTATTTGCCGAGGGAACTTTTAATGCAGCATTTGTTCCAAGTTATTCATCAGAAATAACTAAAGGTAAAAAACAATCAAATAAATTTGCTAATGACATTTTTAATCTTCTATTTTTAGGATTGCTATTTCTAACAATAATTATTGAAATTTTCATGCCTGCATTTGTTTCAATTATAGCTCCAGGGTTTGTAGGTGATTTAGAAAAAATGGAGGTGGCTATAAATTTAACTAGGATTACTTTTCCTTTTCTATTTTTTATTTGTTTAGCCTCTTTTTTTTCTGCAATTTTAAATTCACATAACAAGTTTGCAGCTGCTGCTGCAGCTCCAATAATATTGAATGTTATTTTAATTTTAGTATTAATTTTTTCAAAATCTTTAGGTGATCAATTAGTTTATTATTTGTCTTATGGTGTTTCTTTTGCTGGTTTTTTACAATTAATATTTTTATATAAATATGTATCAAAATATTACTTACTTAAATTTAATTTTGAATTAAAAGTAAGTAACAAAGTTAAATTTTTTTTTAAAAAACTTTTACCTAGTATTTTTTCATCAGGTGTTACTCAAATTAATATTTTAATCGGAACGATAATCGCATCATTTCAAGCAAGTGCGGTTTCTTATTTGTATTATGCTGATAGAATTTATCAAATTAACCTAGCTATAGCTGGTATTGCTATTGGTGTTGTAATACTTCCACAGCTTTCAAAACATATTAAATCTAGAAAAAAATATAAGATTTTGCTCATACAAAATAAAGCTCTTGAATTAAGTTTATTCTTAAGTCTTCCAGCAACTATCGCTTTAATCATAGGATCAGAACAAATTATTTCAGCTTTATTTGGCTATGGGTCCTTCAATGAAAATTCGGTGAGCAACTCAAGTTTAGCTTTATATTATTTTGCTTTAGGTCTGCCAGCTTTTGCATTGATAAAAGTTTTTTCAAGTTTTTTCTTTGCAAACCATGATACCAAAACTCCATTTTACATTTCTTTGATCTCGGTATTGGTTAATATTTTTATCAGTTTGTATTATTTTAGTGAAATTGGTTTTATAATAATTCCAATAGCGACATCTATTTCATCTTGGTTTAATTCAATATTGTTATTTTTATTTTTAAAAAATCGACAATTATTTTATTTTAACCAAATATTTTTTATTAAATTTATTAAAATAATTTTTGCATCAATTATGATGGGTTTATTTTTTAACTTTATGTTAAATTTTTTCCAAAACGAGTTAGCATTTAATCAATCAATTAAATCTTTTTATTTAGTTTTATCTGTTATATTGGGATTATTGTTTTATTTAATTGTGTGCTATTTCATCAAAGCTTTTCAAATGAATGATATTAAATTAAAGTATTAATTTTATGGGTAAAAAAATATTCTCTGGTGTTCAGCCTACAGGTAATCTTCATCTTGGAAATTATTTAGGTGCCATAAAAAACTTTGTAGACTTAAATAACGATAAAGATAATAAGTGTATTTTTTGTGTAGTTGATTTGCATGCTATTACAATAAGGCAAGATCCTAAAGAATTAAAAAATAATATCCGGGAAACTGTTGCAACTTTTATAGCAAGTGGAATAGATCCAAAAAAAAGTATAATTTTTAATCAATCTAGAGTGGCTGCTCATGCAGAAGGAGCATGGATATTAAGTTGTGTCGCTAGAATGGGTTGGTTAAATAGAATGACCCAATTCAAAGAGAAAGCCGGCAAAGACAAAGAGAAAGCTAGTATTGGATTATATTCTTATCCAGTTCTAATGGCAGCTGATATTCTTTTATATGATGCTACTCATGTTCCTGTAGGTGATGATCAAAAACAACATTTGGAGTTGTGTAGAGATATAGCTCAAAAATTCAATAGTGATTTTGATGTAGGAAATTTTCTTCAAGTTCCAGAACCTTTAATTCAAAAAGAGTTTTCTAGGATAATGAGTTTAAAAGATGGTTCAAAAAAAATGAGTAAATCAGAATTATCGGACTTAAGTCGAATAAATTTAACAGATGATAAAGATCAAATAATAAATAAAATAAAAAAAGCAAAAACTGATCCTTTACCTATGCCACAAGATATAAAGGAACTTGATGGGAGATTAGAGGCAAAGAATCTTTTAGGAATTTATTCAAGCTTAACTAATTCTACATTACAAAACTCAGTAAAAAATTTTTCAGGTAAAAATTTTTCAGAATTTAAAGAGCAATTAGCCGAGGAACTTGTTAATAAAATTGAACCTATTTCTAATGAGATAAAAAAACTTTTAGAAGATGAAAAATTTCTTGATGAAATTCTTCTAGATGGAGTTGAAAAAGCAAATATGATTGCCTCTAAAAAGATTGAAAGAATTAAAGAAATAGTAGGTTTTTAATAAAAATTTATTATCGAGTTTTAATTTTTAAAATATTCACTATATATAATTTATGTTCGTGCAAACAGAAGTAACACCAAATCCAAATTCTTTGAAATTTCTTCCTGGTAAGAAAGTTTCAAATAGTGGTCCTTATGAAATTACAAATAAAGAAGATATGAATAATGAATTGGTGAGAAATATTTTGTCAATAAATGGTGTTGAGGGCATTTTTTTAGGTCAAGATTTTATTTCAGTAAATAAGAACGAAAACATTAAGTGGGATGAAATAAAACATATCGTAATTTCACTAATAAATGATTTTTACGCAGATGGTAAAGAGTTTGTAATTGATGAAAATATAAAAGAAGAGGATTTGGATTTAAGCGAAATTGAAACAAAAATTGTAAAAATTTTGGAAGAAAAAATAAGACCAGCTGTTGCTAGAGATGGAGGTGATATTAAATTTAAAGAATTTAAAGATGGAGTTGTAAAAGTTCAATTGCAAGGTAGTTGTTCTGGATGTCCTAGTTCAACTATGACTTTAAAACAAGGTGTTCAAAATCTTTTATGTCATTATTTACCAGAAGTAAAAGAGGTTGTCGCTATACAATAATAATTTATGAGTAAATCAAAAAAATCAGGTTTTTTAAAAAATAAAAGTTTCAATATAGTTTCACGGTTTTTTTTAAGTTCTTTTATTGTAATTTCATTTTTTTCAGTGGCACCGATTATCATTAATTTTGCTGATAAAAATTTTAATAATAAAGAATTTACAAATAATTCAAAAAATATTTTGAATAGTACTCTTAATAAAGATAAATTAATTGAGGAAGACTCAGCAGTAGATTCTGATGAGAGGGATTTATTATATGATATTTTAGAAGATAATAATTCTGAGATTAATCTTGTAAGATACACAACAACCGAGATTGACTCATTGTTCAAAGAGGTAAATTATAATTTAAAAGATGTGAGAGATACAAAGTTAGTTAAACCAATAGATATTGGCCTTCTTCCAAATGAAATTAAAAACATAGCTAATACTAAAAAAAGAAAAAATATGTTTATAAAAATTGTTCTCCCTTTAATAGTTAAGGAAAATAATAAAATTAGAATTGATAGAAAAAGATTATTCACAATTTTAAATAAAAATAGCAACACTGATATTGAAAAAAAATGGTTAGAAAAAAAATATAAACAATATGGTGTAAGAAAAAATGATTTATCAACTTTAAAAGTGAGAATGGATGAAATACCAGTTTCATTAGCAATAGCTCAAGCTGCTAAAGAAACTGGCTGGGGTACTTCAAGATTTGCTTTAAAGGGAAATGCTTTGTTTGGACAATGGACTTGGTCTGGAGAAGGATTAAAACCTAAAAATGCTGATGAAGGTAAAGATCATAAAGTTATGAAATTCCATAGCTTGCAACTATCTGTAAGAGCATATTTAAGAAATTTAAATACACATTCAACTTATAAAAATTTAAGAAAAGCTAGAACAGAACTTAGAAATCAAAATAAACCTTTAGATAGTTTAATTTTGTCTAAACATTTAGATAAATATGCAGAAACAGGAAGCCAATATATAGAGGTTTTACAAAAAATTATTGAACAGAATAACTTAAAAGATTTTGATGAAGCGAGACTGTTGCCATCAAGTAAAGATTTAGAAAGTTTAATTTAGTTTTCTTTTATAGGAAATTGCACACCAAACCATCTCCATTTTCCATTATCACTCAGAGAACAATTTATTCTTCCTCTTCTTGGTTTGAATGGTTCTCTAAATTCAATCGTTAAAGAGTTGTTGGCAAATATTGTTTTTGATTTTTCCCAAACGTCTCCCTCATTAGAATAACAATTAATTTTTGATAAATTTTTTTGCTCCTTGAAAAATTCAACCTTGAAATTTGGAGGGTTTGTATTTTCATCCAGTTGTTTTTCCTCAGGAAGAATTTTTTTATATTCAAGTGGAAAATAATTTATTATTGATTTAAATCTTTTTAATTCTCCGTATTTTTCATTAATTGGAAATCTAGGTAACTCAAATTTATCTTTATTTAAATCAATAACACCAGAATGCTGACCGAAAGCATATTTGAAATTTTTAGATATATAGTCTTTCATAGATTTAGAGTACTCACCAAAGGGATATGAGAATAGGTTGGGGATATAACCAAGTTCTTTTAGAAAAATTTTATTAGCTGTTTCAATATCTAAAATAAACTCTTCATTGCTTACATCTATGAGATATTCATGAGTATGAGAATGATGCCCTATATTTGCAAATTCATTACCCTCAACCTCTTTAATTTGCTCCCAAGTCATATAACCTCTTTTTCCCACTGGTTCAGTTGAAACAAATAAAATAAACGGAATTTTATTTTCTTTTAGATAAGGCCATGCTTCAGTATAAAAAGATTCAAAAGCATCATCTATAGTTATAAGAATTTCTTTTTTTTGTTTTGGTTTTTTAAACTGTTCATCAAAATTATTTGGATTATGAAAAATAAAATCTGAGTTCTTAATAATATTTATATGTTCCTCAAATATATCCATTTTAATATTGGTAGAAGGGTACTTATTCTCATTAAAACGATGATACATAATTGATAGAATTCCTTCATCATTGGAATAGTATTTGATATTATTTTCATCTGATTTAGAACTGGTACTAGAAAATAAAATAATTATGAATAAACTGATAATTGATGTAGCCAGTGAAAAAATTTTTTTAATGATCATTACTAGTAATGATATTTATAATATTACTAAAGAGAATACTAAAATTAATTATGAAAAATTAACTTTGATTATTAATGATTTTTTAAAGTCCCATCAATTAAACTTGAAAGATATTAATACAATTTATTTAAATAGAGGACCTGGAAGTTTTGCGGGAATTCGAAATTCGTTATCTATAGTTAAAGCATTTAATTTAACTAATAATATTGATTATTATTGTTATAGCATTCAAGATTTTAAAGGTGAAAAAGACATAAAATACGAAAATATCCCTGATTTGTGTGATAAATTTAATATTAAAAAAAATTTGATTAACCCTATTTATTTAAGTTAAAATTATTTTATGTCAGAAACAATAGAGCAAAAGTGTATAGCAAAAGGGGTTAAATTAACCGATCAAAGAAGAGTAATTGCACAAGTAATGTCAGAGTCTTCTGACCATCCGGACGTAGATGAGCTTTATAATAGAGTGTCTAAAATTGATCCAAAAATAAGTATTGCAACTGTTTATAGAACGGTAAAATTATTTGAAGAGACAGGAATTTTAACGAAGCACGAGTTTAAAGGTGGAAAAGCTAGATATGAGGAATTAAATGAAGGTCATCATGACCATTTAATTGATGTGAAAACTGGCGAAATTATCGAATTTGTAGATGAAGAAATTGAAAAGCTTCAAAAAAAAGTTGCAGAGAAATATGGATATACTCTAGTAGACCATAAATTAGAATTATATGGGGTTAAGAAAAAATCCCAATAATATGAATCAGAAAATATTTATCAAAACTTTTGGATGTCAAATGAATGAGTATGACTCAAATAGAATATATGATTCAGTTAAAAAAATTGGTTATGAAAAAACAGAAAAATATGAAGAAGCAAATTGTTATCTCTTAAATACATGCCACATTAGAGACAAAGCAAAAGAAAAAGTTTACTCAGAAATAGGTAGAGTAAAAAAAATTTTTAGATCTAAAAAAAAGCCATTGGTAATTATTGCAGGGTGTGTAGCTCAAGCAGAAAATCAGGAAATGCTTAAAAGAGAACCTTATATAGATTTGGTTATTGGTCCTCAAGCTTATCATAAAATTAATGATACAATTTTAAATTATACTGAAAAAAATAAAAAAATAGAAGAGACAGAGTTTGATGCAGTTTCTAAATTTAAATATTTAAGTAATATAAAAAATGAAGCTGGAAAAGTTTCATCCTTCTTAACTATTCAGGAAGGGTGCGACAAGTTTTGTCATTTTTGTGTAGTCCCATATACAAGAGGACCAGAATATTCCCGTCCATTTAATCAAATTTTAGATGAAGCAAAATATTTAGCTGATAATGGTGCAAGAGAAATAATTTTACTTGGTCAAAATGTAAATGCTTATGATAATGAAGGATACAGACTATCTGATTTGATTTTAAAAATTGAAAAATTATCCGAAATTAAGAGAGTTAGATATACAACATCTCACCCAAAAGATATGACAGAGGATTTGATTGAAGCGTATAAAACCTCTAAAAAGTTAATGCCACTTGTACATTTACCTGTTCAAAGTGGATCTAATAAAATTTTAGCATCAATGAATAGAAAACATAGCATTGAGGAATATTTAAGCACTTTTGATAAATTAAAAGAAATTAATCCAAATATAGAATTTTCAAGTGATTTTATTATAGGTTATCCTGGCGAAGAAGATCAGGATTTTAAGGATACCATCAGATTAATTGAAAGGATTAAATTTATAAACTCTTATTCATTTATCTTTAGTCCAAGACCTGGAACAGTAGCTGAAAATTTAGAATTAATTGAAAAAAAAATTTCTATTGAAAGATTAGAAATAATTCAGAATATTTTATTCGAAAATCAAATACGAATGAATAAGTCATTGGAAGGTAAAGTTGTTGATGTATTGGTTGAAAATTTAACCGAAGATAAAAATAAAGCTTTTGGTAGATCTGAGTATATGACATCTGTAATTTTTAATGGTAAAAAGAACGATATTGGAAAAATAGTTCAAGTGAGAATTAAAGATAGTAATAGAAATACTTTATTCGGTGAAGCTATAACTAATTCAGACAAGAAGGTTGCATAGAATTTGAGCGGAATAACAAAAAAAAATATCGATCAGTCTTTAAAATTTGTTTATTCAGACAACAATTCTCTAAGTGTTATATTTCATGACAATAACTTGTTAATGGGTGTTGTTGGGGAATTTAATAAAAATTTACAAGAATTGGAAAAAATCACAAGTTGTAGCTTATATTCAAGGGGAAATTCAATTTTAATTAAATCAACACCTGAAAAGAATGAAAAGATTAAAAACGCTATTCAGTTTTTGGCAAATCAGTTTATTAATAATGGAAGTATAGAGAATAAAGATATAATTTCATCAGTTGATAACTTTATGATTAATGAAAAAGTAAAAAATAATAATATTACAGACATTATCAAAACTCCCAAGAAATCTATAATTCCTAGATCTGAAAAACAAAAAAGTTATGTGAGAGCATTGAGGGAGAGTGATATTGTAATTTCAGCCGGTCCAGCAGGAACAGGAAAAACTTTTTTGGCAGTTGCCGTAGGTTTAACAATGCTTTTAGAAAAAAAGATTGAGAGAATTATTCTTTCAAGACCCGCTGTAGAAGCAGGTGAGCGTTTAGGATTTTTACCTGGTGATATGAAGGAAAAAGTAGATCCTTATCTTAGACCCTTGTATGATTCTTTATATGATCTCTTTGACTTTGAAAAAATACAGAGAATGATTGAGATTGGAGATATAGAGATCGCACCTTTAGCTTTTATGAGAGGTAGAACTCTTAAAAATTCCTTTGCAATTTTAGACGAGGCACAAAATGCTACAGATACTCAAATTAAAATGTTTCTAACACGTATTGGAGAAAATTCAAAAATAGTAGTCAATGGAGACCCTTCTCAAATTGATTTACCAAATAAAAGTATGTCAGGATTAGTCCGATCAAAAGAGCTACTTGGACATCTAAAGGAAATATCCATAGTTGATTTTGATCACTCCGATGTAGTAAGACATCCACTAGTTTCTAAAATAGTTAAAGCATACTCAAATAATGATTAATATTAATGTCTTCTCTGAGGAGAAGGCTTGGTCAAAAAGGCTAAAAAATAAGGATATTTTTTTTAAAAAAATATGTAAAGCTTTTCCAAAAAAATATAAATTTTTAAATAAAAAAGTAACTTTCACACTATTACTTTCAAACAATAAGAATATAAAAAATTTAAATAAGATTTTTAGAAAAAAAAATAAATCTACCGATATTTTATCTTTTCCATTAAATAAAAATTTAAAAATTTCAAAAAATACTTATCTTGGAGACATCATCATCAGCTATAATTATCTAGACAAACCAAGATCACAAGATTTAAAATCATTTAAAGAAAAAGTTACTAAAATATTCATACATGGTTTTCTTCATCTTTTAGGATTTGATCATAAAAAAAATAAAGACTATTCGAAAATGTTAAAAGAGGAAAATCTATTATATAAATCTGTGCAATCAAAAATAAATTAAATTGAAAAATAAATTTTATATTGAATTAATTTATTTAATTTTATTAGGAGCTCTTACTTCCTTAAGTTTACCTCCCTTTAATTATGTTGTAATTAATTTTTTAACTTTCAGTTTATTCTATATATTTTTAGTAAAGAAAATTGAGTTTTATAAAAATAAAAAAATATTTTTTCTTTATGGATGGTTATTCGGGTTTGGTTATTTTGTAAGTAATTTATATTGGATATCAATATCATTAACCTTTGATCAAAATTTTAAATTTTTAATACCTTTAACAATAGTTTTAATACCTGGTTTCCTGGCTTTATTTTACGCTTTAGTCGCTTACTTATTTGTAGTTTTAAAACCAAAAGAAAATTTGAGTTCATTTTTTCTCTTTTCTTTAATATTTGGAATAGTAGAATTTCTAAGAGGATCAATACTCACTGGTTTTCCTTGGAATTTAATTGCTTATAGTTTCTATAATCAAATAGAAATTTTAAACATCACATCAATCATAGGCACTTATAGCTTTAATCTTTTCTGTATTTCATTATTCACAAGCCCATCAATATTCATTTTAAGAGAAAATAAAAAAGATATTAGTATTTGTATTGCATTTCTTGTTACAACGATGTCATTTTATATACTTGGTTCACAAAATTTAGAAAAATTTAATAATCAACAATTAAAAAAGCTTGATTATAAAATAAGAATTTTAAGTTCAAATATAGGCATAGATAGATTTTATAATAATATTGATCCTATAACAGCAATAGAAGAGCTAATTGAAATCAGCTCAACTAAAAAAAATGAAAAAATAATTTTTATTTGGCCAGAAGGTATAATTCCAGGTATTTCACAAGATCAACTAAAAGAATACAAATGGTTGTTTGAAAATGAATTCAATGAAAATCATTTGTTAGCAATAGGAATTAATAGCAAAGAAGATGATAATAAAACTATCAAACATTTTAATTCATTATCTATTTATGATCACAATCTAAATATAATCAATTCATATAAGAAAATTAATCTTGTTCCTTTTGGCGAATTTTTACCTTTTGAAAAAATATTAAAAAGTATTGGTTTAAAAACAATTACTAATGAGTACCAATCATATTCAAAAGGTGCAGAAAGAAACATAATTGATCTGAAATATAGTAATTTATCAGTGAAAATATTACCTCTCATTTGTTATGAGATAATTTACTCTGGCAAAATTTTCTCAAACAGCAAGTTTGATTATATTGTAAATATTTCTGAAGATGGTTGGTTTGGTAAATCAATTGGACCAGAGCAACATTTAACACATAGTATTTTTAGAGCGATAGAGAGTGGAAAATATGTTTTAAGATCAGCAAATAATGGTACATCAGCAATTATTAATCCACTTGGAGTTATAGAGCAAAAAGTTGATATAAATAAATCAGGTTACATAGATTTAAGTGAGACAAGAAAAATAGAGCCGACCCTATTTGCAAAATTTGGAAATAAAATTTTTGGATTTATAATTTTATTGTATATTTTTTTAATATTTTCATTTAAGAAACTTAGAAATGAGTAATTTAAAAAATTATCTTTTCACAAGTGAGTCAGTTTCAGAAGGCCATCCAGATAAAGTGTCTGATAGGATTTCAGATATGGTTGTTGATAGTTATATTTCTGGAGATCCATATTCTAGAGTCGCTTGCGAAACACTAACTACGACAAATAAAGTTGTCTTAGCCGGTGAAGTAAGAGGACCAGAAATTAAAAAAGAAGAATTAATTCAAAAAGTAAGAAATTGTATAAAAGATATTGGTTATGACCAAGAAGGATTTACTTGGAAAGAAGCTACAAAAATTGAAAGTCATTTACATTCGCAATCAGCTGATATTGCTATGGGAGTGGACTCATCAGGAAATAAAGATGAAGGAGCTGGAGATCAAGGTATTATGTTCGGATACGCATGTAATGAAACAGATGTTTTAATGCCAGCACCAATTCATTATTCTCACAAAATTTTAAGATTAATGGCGGAAGACAGAAAGTTAGGAAAGTTAAAAAATATTGAACCAGATTCAAAAAGCCAAGTAACATTTGAATATGTTGATGGAAAACCTTCAAAAGTCAAATCAGTAGTAATATCCTCTCAACATTCTCCAGATGTTAATCAATCACAAGTGAGAGATTTATTAAGACCTTATATGTTAAAATCTATTCCTGAGAATTTTATTGATGCTTTCAATGAAGATGAGTTTTATGTAAATCCAACAGGTAATTTCGTGATAGGTGGTCCAGATGGAGATTGCGGTCTTACTGGTAGAAAAATTATAGTCGATACATATGGGGGTGCAGCACCTCATGGTGGTGGAGCTTTTTCAGGAAAAGATCCAACTAAAGTTGATAGATCGGCAGCTTATGCAGCAAGATACATTGCTAAAAATGTTGTAGGTTCAAAAATTGCTGAAAAATGTTTAATTCAATTAGCTTATGCAATTGGTGTATCAAAACCACTTTCTATTTATGTTGATTTATTTGATAACGACCTAGATAAAAATAAATTTGTTGTAGAAAAGATTAAAGAAAATTTTGATTTGAGCCCTAGAGGCATCAGAGAAATGTTAAATTTAAACAAACCAATATATGAGAAAACAGCTGCCTATGGTCATTTTGGTAGAGCACCTGAGGAAAATGGTTCATTTTCATGGGAAAAAACTGATAAAACTAAGGTTTTTTCTAAATAGTTTCTGTTGAATTAAAAAAAAACTTTACTATATTGCCATTACATTATTGATCCTTACAAGATGGGCTTAAGCCCATTTTTTTTTGGAGCAAACAAAAATTATGTTAAATAAAAGAGCAGATAAACTTGAATTATTAAGAATTGCTGAAGCCGTAGCTTTAGAAAAATCAATTGATAAAGAGCTCATTATAAGTTCTATGGAAACGGGTATTGCTAAAGCGGCAAAATCAAAATTTGGACAGGAAAATGAAATTAAAGTGTCTATCAATAGAGATAATGGAGATATTGAGCTTTTTAGAAAATTGATAATCGCTGAAAATCCTGAAAATGCAAATACAGAGATAAAATTAGAGGATGCAATTAATTTAAATGAATTAAATAAAGACAAGTCTATTGGTGATGAAGTATTACAGCCACTTCCTTCATTTGATTTTGGAAGAATAGCTGCGCAAACCGCTAAGCAGGTGATTAGTTTTAATGTAAGAGAAGCTGAAAGAGAAAGACAATTTAATGATTTTATTGATAAAAAAGATTCAATTTTAAGTGGGATTGTTAAAAGATTAGAATTTGGAAACGTAATTGTTGATTTAGGAAGAACCGAAGCAATAATTCAAAAAAATGAATTGATTCCTCGTGAAAATATTAAAGCAGGTGACCGTATAAAAGCATATTGTTATGATGTTAGAAGAGAACCTAGGGGACAACAAATATTTTTATCTAGAGCTCACCCTAAATTCATGGAAAAGCTTTTTGTTCAAGAGGTTCCGGAAATTTATGATGGACTAATAGAAATTAAATCTTCTTCAAGAGATCCTGGGAGTAGAGCTAAAATATGTGTGAAAGCAGTTGATACATCTTTAGATCCAGTTGGTGCGTGTGTGGGTATGAGAGGTTCAAGAGTTCAAGCTGTTGTAAATGAACTTCAAGGAGAGAAAATTGACATAGTTAACTGGTCAGAAGATCCTGCTATTTTAGTTTCTAATGCATTGTCCCCTGCTGAAGTACAAAGAGTTAATGTTGATAGTGAAAGAAAAAAACTTGATGTAATTCTGACGGAAGAAAATTTAAGTAAAGCAATTGGAAGAAGAGGTCAAAACGTCAGACTTGCAACAAAACTCCTAAATTATGAAATTAATATAATGACAGATGCAGAAGATTCCGAACGAAGACAATTAGAATTTAAAGAAAAAACAGAGAATTTTGTAAAAAATTTAGAGTTAGATGAAACATTGGGCCAGTTACTAGTTGCCGAAGGTTTTTCAACTATTGATGACATAAAAGATAGCTCAGCTGAAAATTTAATGAAGATTGAAGGTATCGAGGAAGATACTGCCAAAGCATTGATAGAAAGAGCTAAAGAGTTTCACGAAAAAGACCAGGAGGATATTTCTCAGAGAATTAAAGAATTAGGTCTTGAAGATGCCTTGATTAATTTAAATGGATTAACCCCAGGAATGTTAGTCACACTTGGTGAACAAAAAATTCTAAGTTTAGAAGATTTTGCAGATTTAGCATCTGATGAATTAACTGGTGGTTATGATGTGGTAAAAGGTGAGAGGGTCAAAATTCAAGGTTATCTGGAAGACTTTGCTCTATCGAAAGAAGAAGCGGATGAACTAATTATGTCTGCACGAAATATTGTTTATAAAGATTGAGTGATGAGGTATGGAGAAAAAAACAAAATTAACAATTTCAGGCTCAGCCAAAAAATCAATCAAAAACATTGAGATTGCTAAAAGCCAAGGAAAGAATTCTGTAGTAATTGAAAAACAAACTGGAAAATTTTCGAGTAGAGGTGGATCATTTAGATCTGGTATCAATAAGCCAAGAACAAGCTCAACGTTTAATAGAGGAGCTCCATTAAAACCTTCATTTAATCCTAAATCACCTTCTGTAACAAACGATTTTGAAAAGAGAAAACTAGCAGAGCAGAGAGCTACTAAACGACTTAAAGGAGATAGTGAAAACAAAGATAGAAAAACTTTAAAAGCAGGAACAAAGAAGAGAGAGTTAAAGTTAACTGTATCAAGAGCACTAAGTGATGAGATTGATGCGAAACAAAGAAGTTTAGCATCAGTAAAGAGAGCAAGACAAAAAGAAATTAAAAATTCTACAAAAGATGACTCTCAAGAAAATTTAAAACCGATTAAAAGAGATGTTAATATTCCTGAAGCAATCACAGTAAGAGAACTTGCAAATAGAATGGCTGAACAATCAAGCAATGTAATTAAGCATTTATTTGGTATGGGTGTTACTGTGACTATCAATCAAACATTAGCTGCAGATACTGCGGAATATTTAGTTAAAGAATTTGGTCACAATCCAATTAGGGAAGAGAAAGCAGAAGAAATAATTAAAAAAATAAAAGCTTCAAGAACAGAAAATTTAAAAAATCGACCACCAATAGTTACTGTAATGGGTCATGTGGATCATGGCAAAACATCAGTACTAGATGTGCTTAGAAGTGCGAATGTGGTTTCAGGAGAATTTGGTGGAATAACCCAACACATTGGAGCTTATCAAATTGAGAGTCAGGGTAATAAATTAACATTTATTGATACTCCAGGTCATGCTGCATTTACAGAAATGAGAGCAAGAGGATCAAAATTAACAGACGTTGTTGTTTTAGTAGTTGCTGCTGATGATGGAGTTAAACCTCAAACAGTTGAGTCTATTAAACATGCTAAAGCTGCAAATGTTCCAATAGTTGTAGCAATAAATAAATGTGATTTACCAGAGGCAGATTCTCAGAAAATAAAAAATCAATTATTAGAACATGAATTAATTGCTGAAGATTTATCTGGTGATACTTTAATGGTTGAGATTTCAACTAAAACAAAACAAAACTTAGATAAATTAGTAGAGTCAATAATACTACAAGCAGAGATTTTAGATCTTAAAACGGATTATGAATCTAAAGCTACAGGTATAGTTTTAGAGTCAAAAATTGATGTTGGTAGAGGTCCAGTTGCAAATATAATTGTAACAACAGGAACACTTAAGAGAGGTGATTTTTTTGTAAGTGGTTTAAAGTGGGGAAAAGTAAGAGCTATTATTAATGACAAAGGTAAAAATATTAATGAAGCATTACCTTCTACTCCTGTTGAAATTTTAGGAATAAATGGTGCAGCAAAAGCTGGAGACGATTTTATTGTACTAGACTCAGAAAAAGAGGCCAAGACATTGAGTGAAAACAGAGCTCAAGAAAGTAAAGATGGAAAAAATCCACTAACTTTTGCTACTCAAGATTCTGCTTTCTCAGATAAATCCACAGAAGAATTAAATTTAATTATTAAATCTGATGTACATGGATCATCAGAAGCAATTAAAAACGCAATTAGTCAAATTAAGCATGATGAAGTAAAACCTAAAATAATTTTAGCAGATATTGGAATGGTAACAGAGACTGACGTTACATTAGCAAAAGCATCGAACGCAGTATTAATAGCCTTCAATGTTAAACCAAGTAAAGAAGCAAAAAAACTTGCTGAAAATGAGAAAATAAAAATATCCTCATACAATATTATTTATGAAGTTTTAGATTATATTAAACAAAGAATGTCAGGATTATTGGCACCCGATGTCCAAGAAACAATTACTGGTACAGCACAAATCTTGGAAATATTTAAAGTCTCAGGTGCTGGAAAAGTTGCAGGTTCAAAAGTAACTGAAGGAGAAATTAATAGTACTTCAGATGTTAGAATAATTAGGGACGGTGCTATTATTTATACTGGAAAAGTTTCATCAATATTTAGAGAAAAAAATCAGGTAAAACAGGTAAGTGGTGGTCAAGAATGTGGAATTACAGTCAAAGATTATATGGATTTCCAAAAAAATGACACAATAGAGGCTTTTAGTGTTACATCTACAGAGAGGTCAATTTAATGGCAGATAGAATAGGTAAACCAGTATCTCAAAGGCAGCTTAGAGTAGGAGAAATGATTAAACAGTCTTTAAGCATGATTTTTATAAGAAATGAGGCTAAGGTGCCGAATTTAGAAACGAACACAATAACTGTTACTGAGGTTAGAATGAGTCCGGATTTAAAAATTGCTAAAGCGTATGTTCTTCCACTAGGAGGGAAAGATGCGGAGGAAACAATTAATGTTTTAAAGGAGTACTCATTTTTAATTAGAAAAATTTTATCACAAAAAGTGGTCATGAAATTTTTACCAAAATTACTTTTTAGAAAAGACGAATCTTTTGAGTATGCGGAAAAAATAGAAAACTTAATAAAACAAACAAATAAATAGGAAGAAAGAGGCATGAATAAAAAGGCACTAGAATTAGCAACGCACGATAAAGATACTGGATCTTCAGAGATACAGATAGCTTTGCTAACAGAGAAAATTGAAACTCTCTCTAAGCATATTAAGCAATTCAAAAAGGATAAACATTCATCTGTTGGATTGTTGAGAGCGGTAAATAGAAGAAAGAAATTGTTAGAATACTTAAAGAAAAATAAAATGGATTCTTACAAAAATGTACTGTCGAAATTGAATTTAAGAAAATAGAAGTCAAGATAGATAGAACGGAATGGAACGAAACGAACGAAACGAAATGGAAATGAAATGTTTAAAGTACACAAGAAGGAAATTGAAGTAGCAGGAAAGAAGATAAGTTTAGAAACAGGTAAAGTAGCAAGACAGGCAGACGGTGCAATAATCGCAACATGTGGAGAGACAGTCGTACTAGCAACAGTGGTGGGAGCAAAAAAAGTAAATCCTGATATGGATTACTTTCCATTATCTGTAAATTACCAAGAAAAATATTATGCAGCTGGAAAAATTCCAGGTGGATATTTTAAAAGAGAAGCAAGACCAACTGAGAGTGAAACATTAATCTCTAGATTAATTGATAGACCAATCAGACCTTTGTTTCCTGATGAATTTAAAAATGAAGTACAGTTATTACCAACTGTCATTTCATATGATAAAGAAAATGAACCAGATATTTTATCAATCACTGCATCTTCAGCAGCATTAGCTATATCAGGAATGCCATTTATGGGTCCTGTAGGAGCTTCAAGAGTTGGTTTTATTGATGGTAAATATGTTCTAAATCCATCTAAAGCTGATTTAGAAAAATCAAAATTAGATTTAGTCGTTGCAGGTACAAAAGATGCTGTGCTTATGGTTGAATCTGAAGCTAATGGTTTAACAGAAGAAGAAATGTTAAATGCAGTTAAATTTGGTCATGAGGGATTTGTTCCAGTGATTGAAATGATCGAGGAACTTGCAAAAGAATGCAGAAAACCTGAGTGGACTGTTGAAAAGAAAGATCTTTCTGATGTTAAGAAAAAACTTGAAGAAACTTTTACAGAAGATCTTAAAAAAGCTTTTGCAACAAGAGACAAACAAGATAGATCAAATCAAATCTCTGAAATCACTGATAAAGCTAAAAAACTTTATGAGGAAGATGAAAACTACACAGATCTTGATGTTAACAGTCAGTTAAAAAATCTAGAAAAATCAATTGTCAGAACTGACATTCTAAAAAACAAAAATAGAATTGATGGTAGAGGTTTATCTGATGTAAGACCTATCGAATGTGAAGTGGGTGTTTTACCTAGAGCACATGGTTCTGCATTGTTCACTAGAGGTGAAACTCAAGCAATAGTAGTTGCAACTTTAGGAACATCTGATGATGAACAGAGAATTGAAAGCTTAGATGGGCTTCAAAGAGAACGATTTATGCTTCACTATAATTTTCCTCCTTTTTCAGTTGGAGAAACTGGAAGAATTGGAACAGGTAGAAGAGAAATTGGTCATGGTAAATTAGCTTGGAGAGCAATTAACTCTTCCTTACCTACAAAAGAAGCATTTCCATATACTTTTAGAGTAGTTTCGGAGATTACAGAGTCTAATGGATCTTCTTCAATGGCTACTGTTTGTGGAACTTCTTTAGCATTAATGGATGCAGGAGTACCGATTAAAGAACCAGTTGCAGGTATTGCAATGGGATTAATTAAAGAAGGTGATGATTTCAGCGTCCTTTCAGACATTCTAGGTGATGAAGATCATCTTGGAGACATGGACTTTAAAGTTGCTGGAACTAAAGATGGAATTACTTCTCTCCAAATGGATATCAAAATTACAGGTATTACATTTGAAATTATGGAGCAGGCATTAAGCCAAGCCAAAGATGGAAGGGTTCATATCCTGGGAGAAATGAATAAAGCATTATCAGCTTCAAGATCTGATGTTGGAAAACATACTCCAAAAATGGAACAAGTTAATGTCGATAAAAAAGACATTGCAGCTGTGATTGGAAAAGGTGGAGCAACGATCAGAGAGATCGTTGAAAAATCAGGCGCTAAAGTAGATGTAAATGATGAAGGTGTGGTAACAGTTGCTGCTCCAGATGAGGAGTCTAGAAACATCGCAATGCAGATGATTAAAGACATCACTGCAAAAGCTGAATTAAACAAAATTTATTCAGGTAAAGTAATGAAGATTATGGAGTTTGGTGCATTTGTTAATTTCTTAGGAAAACAAGATGGACTAGTTCATATCTCAGAACTTGCAGATAAAAGAGTCGCTAAAGTTACTGATGTTGTCAAAGAAGGTGATGAAGTAAAAGTTAAAGTGATTGGTTTCGATAGAGGTAAAGTTAAACTATCTATGAAACAAGCTGCTGAGTAATAGCCTAAATTAAAATTCTAAACCCCTGGAATGAGAATTCTTGGGGTTTTTTTAACTAAATTTAACTAAATTTTAGCTAATATTTTTAGGATCTGGCATCCCAACTTTGTTATATCCAGCATCTACGTAGTGGATTTCACCAGTAACTCCGTTAGCAAGGTCACTTAATAGATATAATGCTGAATTTCCAACATCATGGATATCTACGTTTCTTTTAAGAAAAGAATGGTCTTCATTCCATTTATAGAGGAATTTTGCGTCTCCAATTGCAGAGGCAGCTAATGTCTTGATGGGTCCAGCACTTATAGCATTTACTCTCATACCTTTGGCTCCTAAATCTCTTGCTAAATACTTAACACTTGCCTCAAGAGCTGATTTACAAACACCCATTACATTATAATTTGGAATTGCTTTAGTAGACTCGTAAGTTAAAGTTAATAAACTTCCACCTTGTTTCATTACTTTTGAAGCTTCTTTTGTTACTTCAGTAAATGAAAAGCACGAGATTAACATACTTCTTAAAAAGTTTTCTCTAGTCGTATTTAAATATTCACCTGATAATTCTGATTTATCAGAGAAAGCAACTGCATGTACTACAAAATCAATTTCACTCCATTGAGATTTGATATCTTCAAATAGTTTCACCACTTCTTCTTTCTTTTCAACATCACAGCTAAATGTAACATTTGAATTTAATTTTTCTGCTAAAGGAACTACTCTTTTTTTTAGAGCGTCACCTAAATATGTAAATGCTAACTCCGCTCCAGCATCTGCAAGTTTTTGAGATATACCCCAGGCAATAGATCTTTCATTGGCAACACCCATGATCAATCCTTTTTTACCTTTCATCAAACTCATAAACTAAACCTTTTCAAAAATTAAAGCTGCATTAGTTCCACCAAACCCAAAACTATTTGACATTACTGTATTTAATGTTGCTCCCGTTTCAGTTTTTGAAACTATAGGAAATTTTTTAGCATCATCATCCATATCAGTAATATTTGCAGAACCTGCAATGAAATTATTCTTCATCATTATTAAACAATAAATTGCTTCATGCACTGAAGCTGCCCCTAAAGGATGACCTGATAAAGATTTTGTTGAACTTATTTTTGGAATGTCCTCTCCAAAAGTTTCTTTAATAGCATTAAGTTCAGTTATATCTCCAACAGGAGTGGATGTTCCGTGAGTATTAATGTAATCAATTTTATTTTTAGCAGTTGCCATTGCCATTTTCATACATCTAACAGCACCTTCACCTGATGGCGCTACCATATCGTATCCATCTGAGGTTGCTCCATAACCTGTTAATTCTGCGTATATTTTAGCCCCTCTTGCTTTAGCATGTTCGTATTCTTCAAGTACTAATACGCCTGCACCACCTGCAATTACAAACCCATCTCTAGTTTTATCATAAGCTCTAGACGCAGATTGTGGAGTGTCATTATATTTTGATGATAAAGCTGTCATAGCATCAAACATTGCTGTCATTGCCCAATGAATTTCTTCACTTCCACCTGCAAAAACAACATCCTGTTTACCCATTTGAATTAATTCCATAGAATTTCCTATGCAATGTCCACTAGTTGCACATGCAGAACTCATTGTGTAATTAGTTCCTTTAATTTTAAATGGCACAGCAAGTGTTGCTGAAGCTGTACTGGCCATTGTTCTTGGAACAATAAATGGTCCCATTAATTTTGGGGTCTTAGCTCTAGTTTTATCTGCTGCTAAAATTACATTTTCTATAGAAGGACCTCCTGAACCCATCACAATTCCAGTTTTAAAATTACTTACTTCACTTTCTTCTAATCCAGAGTCTTCAATAGCCTCTTTCATTGCAATATAATTGTAAGCTGAGCCTGATCCCATAAATCTAAT
The DNA here is from genome assembly GCA_902536005.1 of uncultured Pelagibacteraceae bacterium. Lineage (GTDB taxonomy): Bacteria > Pseudomonadota > Alphaproteobacteria > Pelagibacterales > Pelagibacteraceae > Pelagibacter. The sequence goes on along the minus strand of CACAVT010000001.1, from coordinate 43,365 downwards.
TGTTTTTCTATCTATATGATCCTCAAGTTTAATATTTGGTTTACCATGAACATGGCTTTTTAAATTATGTTCTTTGTAGTCTTCGGAATAAGAAATTCCTGATTTGGAATTTAACAAAGATTGATGAACTTCTTCTTGATTATTTCCCAAGCAAGAAACAACTCCTAAACCTGTAATAACCACTCTTCTCATTATTTAAATAACCCCACTTTTAAACTTTCTGCTGAATATATTTTTTTATTATCTGCAAGAACAATTCCATTTGCAAGTCCAACAGTTGTTCCACCAGGAGACATAATTTTTTTCATATCTATTTCATATCTTACATTTTTTACACTCTTTAATACTTCACCTGTAAATTTCACAGTACCCACTCCTAGAGCTCTTCCTTTTCCAGGATTTCCTAGCCAACCTAGAAAAAATCCTACCAGTTGCCACATAGCATCTAAACCTAGGCATCCTGGCATAACTGGATCTTTTTTAAAATGACAATCAAAAAACCAAAGATCATTTTTTATATCTAGCTCAGCTTTTAATGAGCCTTTGTTAAATGCACCATTATTGTCATTGATTTCTGTTATTCTGTCAAACATAAGCATTGGTGGAAGGGGTAATTTAGCATTACCAGGACCAAAAAGGTCACCATTTCCACAAGTTATTAGATCATCATAGGAATATGAGTTTTTTTTCATAAATTTGAGATCCCTTAATACTTGATTTAATCTTAATATAATATAATAAAACAGTATAATTTTATTCATACTTTAGAACTATTATAAAAAACAATGCCAAAAAACTGCAATTTTATTGAAAAATTAAGAGAAGTGGGACTTAGACCAACCAAGCAAAGAGTAAATATGTGCGAAGTTTTGTTTAATAGAGAAAAAACTTTCCATTTCACAATTAACGATTTAGTTAAAATGATATCTGAGAAAATGAATCAAAAGATATCTCTAGCTACAGTTTATAACACAGTTCATGCATTTGAAAAAAAAGGATATTTAAAAGAAATTTCCATCGATAGTCATAAAAGTTATTTTGATACAAACACATCAGCACATCATCATTTTTTTGATGAAGATACGAATGAGTTAATCGATTGTGATGAGAATGATATTGATCCGGTAAATATTAAAAAAAATATTACTGGGAAAAAAATAAATTCAGTGGAAGTTTTGATTAAGGTTGCGAGTGATAATCAAAATCAAAAATAATTCAATTAAATCATACACTTAAAAACTACATTATAATAATTCTAAACTATTGACATATTGTTAAGATCCATTATATGATTTGCTTATCATTAAAAAGGAGAAAAAATGTCTTTAAAAGGAAGTAAAACAGAAGAAAATTTAAAAGAAGCTTTTGCAGGTGAAAGTCAAGCAAACAGAAGATATCTTTATTTCGCTCAAAAAGCTGACATAGAAGGTTACAATGATGTAGCTGCAGTTTTTAGATCAACAGCCGAAGGTGAGACTGGTCACGCACATGGTCATTTAGAGTATCTAGAAGAAGTTGGTGATCCAGGAACTGGTATGCCAATTGGCGAAACAAAAGCTAACCTTGCTTCTGCAGTACAAGGTGAAACGCATGAATACACTGATATGTACCCAGGTATGGCTAAAACGGCAAGAGAAGAAGGTTTTGAAGAAATTGCTGACTGGTTTGAAACTTTAGCAAAAGCTGAAAAATCACACGCTGGTAAGTTTCAAAAAACTTTAGAGTCTATTAGCTAATCAAATTTCTTAGTGGGCTTAAATGCCCACTAAAAAAATTTAAATTCCTAAAAATTAATTCCATGAGCAAAGAAGGAAGTTTAAGTGCACCTATAAGACATCCTATAGATTTTGAGCATCCTGATTTTTTAAATCCCGAAAAGTTAGACGCTGAAATGAGAAGAGTGTTTGATATTTGTCATGGATGTCGAAGATGTTTTAATCTCTGCGATTCATTTCCGAAGCTATTCGACATGATTGATGAGTCTAAAAATGAGGATGTAGAAAGCTTATCTAGCGATCAATTTGCTCCTGTTGTTGATGCATGTACTTTGTGTGATATGTGTTTTATGACCAAATGCCCATATGTTCCACCTCATGATTTTGATCTGGATTTTCCACATTTAATGCTGCGATATAGAACAGCTCAAAAAAAATTAGGTAAATTACCAAGTGTACCAACACAATTAGCTCAAATAGATCGAAATGCTAAAATTGGTGTCATGTTCTCTAAAATAATCAACTGGGCATCAAATATTAAAAATAAATTAATTAGAAAAATTTTAGAACTTATTGCTGGAATAGATAAAAGAGTTCAGCTGCCAAAATATAACTCAGAAACTTTTTCAAAATTCTTTAAAAAAAATAAAGATAAATTAAATTATGAGACAAGTTTAAAAGATAGAAAAGTTATTATCTATTCAACTTGTTTCGTAAATTTTAATAAAAAAAATACTGGTGTTGCAGCTTTAAAAGTTTTGAAAAAAAATGGTGTCGAGGTTCAGGAGGCTTATCCTGGTTGTTGTGGAATGCCATTTCTAGAGCAAGCAGATCTCCCAAAAGTTGTAGAACAAGCAAAGAAAGTATCCAAAGACTTAATAGAATGGATTGATAAAGGATATAAAGTAGTAACTTTAACAGCAAGTTGTGGATTGATGTTAAAATTCGAATGGCCTTTATTATTACCAAACGATGAAAAAATTAAAAAATTATCTTCAAATGTTATGGATATTGATGAGTATGTGGTTGATATAGCAAACAATGAGGGATTAGTAGAAGGATTAAATGAGATTGATGGAGGAGTAACCGTGCATCATGCTTGTCATGCCAGGGCACAGAACATGGGAATCAAAGCAAGAGATATGTTAAAATTAATACCAAACGTTAAAATTGATGTTGTTGAAAGATGTGCGGGTCATGGAGGAACTTTTGGAGTAATGAAAGAAACTCATGATTTAGCAAATAAAGTTGGAAGACCTACGGCTAGACAAATTAAAACTAAAAATAATAAGTATATGGCTTCGGATTGTCCTTTAGCTGGTAAACATTTAAAACAGTTAGAGGTTGATACAAATATATCTAATGATGAGGCACTACACCCTATCGAATTAATGGCAAAAAGTTATAACTTATAATCATGCCTAGAGAAAAAAGAGAAATCCAAAAAGAAGACATCATGCCTCTAGATGTTTATACAGGGAAGAGACGTGAACTAAGAAAAAATATTGTCGATTATAAAAAAAATAGAAGAGTTGCTTTAGGCCCTTATGCTACTTTTTATTTTGAAAGCTATGAAACAATGTTAGCTCAGGTTCAAGAAATGTTATACATTGAAAAAGGTGGTGATGAACAACTTCATGATGAGCTTTCTGCATATAATCCTCTAATACCTAACGGAAAAGAGCTTACAGCAACTTTAATGTTTGAAATAGATAATCCTATTTCAAGAGCGGCGTTTCTTGGAAAAGTTGGTGGAATAGAAGAAACAGTATTTATGAAAATAAATGGTGAAAAAATTAAAGCGGTTCCAGAGGAAGATGTAGATAGAACTTCTACTGAAGGAAAAGCTTCTTCAGTACAGTTTATTCATTTTAATTTTACTGATGATCAAATAGAAAAATTTAAATCTAATAGTTTAGAAATTGAGCTTGGTATTAATCATAAAGAATACTCACATAGCACAAAATTATCTAAAGAAAATATAGCCTCTTTATCTGCTGATTTTAGTTAATTTAGTCCCCAAATATTATCTGTTTTAATCCAACCTTCAAATTCTTCTGATGTAATTCTGCACCAATTTTGTTCACATTTTTCTAAAATTAATAATCTTCCTTCTTTTATTTGAGCAACTGGTTTAGCAAAAGATGTAGGTTTCTTAAATAAAACTTTATCTTTAGTAGCTATTACTGAATTACTTTTTTTTAATTGTGAAATATGAATCCATCCGCTGTTATTTTTAAAATCAATAATTCGTCTAAAATTTTCTTTTTCATCAATTTGTTTTAAAGGTAAATTTATTTTTTTGTAAACATACTTAATGTCAGACTCAAAACTTGGTCCATAGCGTACGTTCACCTTATTTTTTTTAAGAGAAACGAATATTTCTCCTGCATTACTAGAGTTAATAAAGAATATTAAAAGAGAGAATATAAAAATATTATTTATTAAATTTTTTATTTTCACTTTTTTTTGTTTTATTTAATTTAACTTTTCTAAAGCTTAAATTTAATAAATCTATAATAAGAATAAATCCATTTAAATTTTGGCCAACTTTTAGTATTTTTTTTAAAACTTCATTAGCTAGCATTGTCCCAATTGTTCCTGCTACTGGTCCCAATATTCCTTCATATTCACAGTTTAATATTTCATCATTAATAACTTCCTCTTGATAGAAATCTCGTAAAGAAGGAGTATTTTTATCTACAAAATCAAAAGTAAAAATATGACCATCAAATTTACTAATTGCTCCAGTCACAAGATATTTTTTATATTTTAAACTTAAATCATTTATTAAAAATTTACTTTCAAAATTGTCAGTACCATCAACAATGAAGTCATAATTTTTTATTATTTTTTCAAATTTTACTCTATCCATTTTAAAGTTATAAATATTTATTTTTGTTTTTGGGTTTATGCTGTTTAGTTTTTTTTTGGCAATTATTACTTTTGAGTGATTTAAATCTTTTTCATCGTATAAACTTTGTCTATGAATATTTGATAGGCTAACGATGTCATGATCAACAATTCCTAGTTTACCAATGCCAGATCGGGTTAAAAAATCAGCTGCTGGACATCCCAGACCGCCCATTCCAATTATTAAAACTTTTGAGTCTAGAATTTTTTTTTGTCCTAATGGACCTATGTTTTTTAAAATTATTTGTCTAGAAAATTTATCTATTTCTTTTTTGCTTAAATTTTTGCTCATTTTCCAGTAGAGCCAAAACCACCCTCTCCTCTAATTGTTTCTGGTAGATCATCAGTTTCCTCAAGATCCATTTTAATTACAGGAGTTAAAATCATTTGTGCTATTCTATCTTTATTATTTATTAAAAAATCACTTTTTCCGTGATTAAAAAGGATTACTTTTATCTCTCCCCTATAATCACTATCAATAGTTCCAGGTGTGTTTAAAACACTAATGCTGTTTTTTGCAGCTAAACCTGATCTTGGTCTTATTTGGATTTCGAAATCACTAGAAAATGCAACAGCAAGCCCTGTTGGAACTAAGCATGATGAGTTTGGTTTAAGATTAATGGGTTTTTTTATTAGTGCCATCAAATCCATACCTGATGCACCTTCTGTTTTGTAAGCAGGTAATTCAACCGCAGGGTCTAACTTTTTGATAAGAACTTTCGCCATTAATTTAATTGATCAAGTATTCTATCAACTATTTCATCAGAAATTCCAGATTTTTTTTTGTATGAAAGTTTTTCTTTTTTAACGTCTCTGTTTTTATAATGAATTGTTACCTCATTATAATCAGAATTAAATCCTATATCTTTATTTGATACATCATTAGAAATTATCCAGTCGCAATTTTTCTTATTTAATTTTTCCTCTGCATTTTTATCAATCTCATTAGTTTCTGCTGCAAATCCAATGACAAGCTCAGGTCTCATGTAGTTATGGTTAGACACATAATTAAGTATGTCTATATTTTTTTCTAAATTTAAATGTAAGTTATCTTGTTTTTTAATTTTACTTTCATATTTTTTATTAATTTTAAAATCAGCTACCGCAGCAGAAAAAATTGCTACATCAACAGGTAAATTTTCTTGTGTTGCAACCAACATTTCATCTGCTGTTTCGACCTTTATAAGATTAATATCTTTAGTCATTTCAAGATTAGTTGGACCTGATATTAATGTTGTATCAAAACCTTTTTTGGATAATGATTTTGCTAATTCGTATCCTTGTTTGCCACTTGATTTATTCGTAATAAAACGAACTGGATCAATGTACTCATTAGTTGGACCCGCTGTAACTAAAGCTTTAAATTTTTTGTTTTTTGTTTGAGTTAAGAAATATTTATCAATTTCTTCAGCAATTATTGATGGGTCTGACATTTTACCCTCTCCATATTCACCACATGCCATATCACCAACCTCTGGACCAATTAGTTTATATCCAAACTCTTTTAATTTTTTTATATTTGTTTTAGTAGTTGGATGCTCCCACATTCTTACATTCATTGCTGGTGCTAAAATAATGTCTTTATCTGAAGCCAAAACAACAGTGGATGCTAAATCATCAGTTGTTCCTTGAGCCAGTTTTGAAATTGTATTTGCCGTTGCAGGCGCAATTACAATTATATCTGCCCATCTTGAAAGTGAAATATGATCCATTTCTGTCTCATTTTCTACACAAAATAAATCGCTATAAACTTTACCCTGAGAAAGTGAAGTTACTGAAAGTGGAGTTACAAACTCTTTAGCACTTGTTGTAAGAATTGTCTTTATATCTGCACCATTCTTTTTAAAAAGCCTAATTGTTTCAAGACTTTTATAAGCAGATATTCCTCCACAGATAATAAATAGTATTTTTTTATTTAACAAATTTTTCATCTGCAGAATTAAAATACTATAAGGCCAAAAATTACAAGAAGTAATAAACCAATAATAGATTGATTTCTAAATGCTATCATTTCTGATTTCTTATCATTCAGAGCTGTGTAAGAATTTGAATTTTGTGGAATTTGACCACTAGCTAAAAATGTTAATGCTTGGTTTGCTTTATCCATAATCTCTGGAAATTCTGGCAAACGTTTAATAACTTCAGATGTACTTTTTAAAGTTTCATTTAAATTATTAATTGGGTCTTTTGTTTCCTTAAGCCAATTTTCTAGTACAGGCTTTGAGGTTGTCCAAATATTTGTGTTTGGATTTAATTTTCTTGCCACACCTTCAACAACAACCATAGTTTTTTGCAACATTAATAATTGAGGTTGAGTTTGCATATTAAACTTTTCTGTTACATCAAACAATTGTTTGAGTAATTTTCCTCCTGAAATATCTTTTACTTCTTGACCAAATATAGGCTCACCAATAGATCTCAAAGCTTGAGCTAGATCATCGATTGGCACTTCTTTAGGAACTAATCCAGCCACTAAATGAACCTCAGCTACTTTTCGATAATCTCTTTGAATAAATCCAAATAAAATTTCTGCTAAAAACCTTTTACTAAGTTTATCTAATCTACCCATAATCCCAAAATCTATAGGGACAATCTGGCCACTATTATCAACAAAAATATTTCCTTGATGCATGTCTGCATGAAAAAAACCATCTCTTACAGCATGTCTCAAAAAATGTTGGATAATATCTTCAGCTATTTTATTAGTATCTAAATTTCTTTTCTTAAGCTCCTCAGCTTCTCTTATTGAAATTCCATCTATCCAATCCAAAGTCATTACATTTTCACTAGTAAAATTCCAATAAATCTCAGGAACTTTAAATCCAGCATCATTTTTAGTATTTTCTGCATATTCATTTGCTGCAGCAGCTTCAAATCTTAAATCCATTTCAAGATTAGTTATTTCTTTAAGTAAAAAAACAACTTCAACAAGTTTTAATCTTTTTGTTTTTTTCACAAATGACTCAATAATAAATGCAAATAACATCATCGCATCTATTTCTTCATTGAATATTTTTTTTATATTTGGTCTTAAAATTTTTATTGCTACATCTTTAATAGTTCCATTGTCATTTATTTTTGCTTTATGAACTTGTGCAATTGATGCAGCAGCAACTGGTTCACTTAAATCAATTATTGAATTAAATGCATCAACTCCAAGATCTTCTTTAATAATTTCTTTTGCTTCATGAATTGAAAAAGGGGGTAATCGATCTTGAAGTTTTTCTAGCTTTAAAGATAATTCTTCTCCAATTATATCAGGTCTTGTAGCAAGAAATTGCCCAAGTTTGATGAAAGTTGTACCCATAGATTCTAATGACCTAGATAGTCTTTCACCATCATCTTCAATTAAATTATTTTGTTCCTTCTTTTCAAACGAAATAGATAATATTTGGAATAATATTGTTATAGCTAAAGGAGGTTTTTTAAACTTTGATGCAATTTTTAAAATATCTGATTTTGCAATTTTTCTTCCTAATTTAAATAAAGTAATAAGTTTTTTAATCATTAAATTTTCCAACCACTATGAATTGAAATAATACCACCAGAAAGATTTCTATAAGAACATTTATGAAAATTATTTTTTTCCATTAACTCTATTAATTCCTCTTGATTAATAAATTGTTCAATACTTTTGATTAAATATTCGTAAGGTTTTTTTTCTCCAACTACAAACTGGCCAATTATAGGAATGAGTTTTGAATAATTTTTATATATAAAATCAAGATTTGAGTTTTGAATCTTAGAAAATTCTAGACATAGATAGCGTCCACCAGGCTTTAAAACTCTATAGGCTTCTGAAAGTGCTTTATTTAGATTTTTAGTATTTCTTAACCCAAAGCTAATAGTGTAATAATCAAATGAATTGTCTGTTATTGGTAATTTTTCTGCTGGAGAAATAACCCATTTTACATTTTTGTAATTAGATAATTTTTGTTTTCCTTCACTGACCATTCCTTTATTAGGGTCTACACAAGTAATTTCAGCCTCTTTATTTGTGCTATCTAAAAATAATTTTCCAACATCTCCCGTCCCACAAGCAACATCTATTAATTTTCTACTGGCTCTCGGATTCATCATATTAATTAAACTTTTTTTCCAATATCTATGTACACCCATAGACATAAAGTCATTCATCAAGTCATATTTGTTGTAGACCTGATCAAATACATTTTCTACAAGTCCTTTTTTATTTTGAAGATTTTGTTGCATAAAAAAATATATATTGAATATAGTATCAAATGCCAGAATTACCAGAAGTAGAAATTGTTAGACAATCCCTTCATAAAAAGATCAAAAAAAAAAGCATAAAAAAAGTAATAATTAGAAACAGAAATTTAAGGTTTAAAATACCAAGTGATTTTGAAAGTTTTCTTAAAAATAAAAAAATAATTAAAGTTAGTAGATTTTCTAAATATTTGATTATCCATTTTCAAAATAACGATTATTGTTTAATCCATTTAGGAATGTCAGGAACAATTCATATTCTTGATAAGAAAAAGCCTCTAAAATTTACGAATACTAGTTTTTATCATTCACCTTTTTTACCTAAAAAACATAATCATGCAGAGTTTGTATTTGATAGCTTGAAAGTAATTTATAATGATCCAAGACGTTTTGGATTTTTCGAAATAATTAAAAATTATCAAGATTTAGAGAAAAGATTTAAATCAATGGGACCTGAACCCTTTAGCGATAAATTTAACTTAAATTATGTAGTTAATTATTTTAAGAAAAAAAATAAGGATATAAAAAGTTTCTTACTTGATCAGAGATTTGTTTCTGGAATAGGTAATATTTATGCAAGTGAAATTCTTTTTGCTAGTAAAATAAATCCATTTAAAAAGGCAAAAAGACTTAATAAAAATGAATGTTTAAGTATTATTTTAAATTCTAAGAAAATACTTCAACAGGCAATTAATAAGGGGGGTTCAAGTATAAGAGATTTTAAAGATATCTCAGGTAATAAAGGTAACTTCCAAAAGGAGTTTAAAGTTTATCAGCAAGAAGGTACTGGTTGTAAGCGTACGCAGTGTAAGGGTATTATAAAAAAAAAAATAACATCAAATAGATCAACTTTTTTTTGTATTTCTTGTCAAAAATAGTTAAATATTTAGTTGACCACTATAAATTCTCAAGCTATACCCCTGCGCAATGGCAAACACAAAATCAGCAATTAAGAGAATTAGAAGAATTTCTAAACAAACAGCGGTAAATAAAGCTAGAAAGAGTAGGTTTAAAAACGCTCTTAAGAAAATGAACCTTCTAATTGATGGTAAAAAGAAAGATGAAGCTCTTAAATTTTTACCAAAGTTAAACTCTGAGTTGATGAAAATTGCAAAAACAGGAATAATAAAAAAACAAAATGCTTCTAGAAATGTTTCTAGAATAACAAAAAAAATTGCTGCAATCTAAACGTTAGTTTAAATTTTAAACAACTCCTGATATCTACATCATATATTTAAGTTTTGTATTAAGTTACTATATTTAGATTTAGTAAATATTTGGATTACAGATATTCAATCTATATTTGATTTAATTTTAGTTCAATCATTTTATTGATTCAATTTATATTTGATTCAATTTATAATTTTAAATTTAATTTTAATTTAGAATTATTTTTTAAAAAATTAATCACAATCATAGATTTTATTTTTTTTTAAATTTCTTTATTAACTTGTTGCAAATTTTTTTAAATAGTTCTAACTGAGATTTCCCCTTAAGTTATGAACAAATTAACAAATACAAAAAATATTAACAATTTTTCTTCTAAAGGCTTTGAATGGAACCAAGTGCAGAATGAAATGAAAAATAAACTAGGCTTAGAAGTTTATGAGAGCTGGTTAAAAAAGATTTCGTTTGAAGAGGAATTCAATAATTACTTACTATTATCAGTTCCAACAAGATTTATTAGAGATTGGATTACATCAAGGTATTTAGATCAAATATTACAAATAATTAAAGTATATAAAAAAGACATAATTAGAATTGAGTTCAAAATAGTTGAAAAAGCTCAAGATATCTCATTAAAAAAAAATAATATTGAGGAGAACAATGCTAATGAAAATGTTTCATTTATAAAAGATTCTTACCTTCAGTATAATCGAATTGATCCAAATAAAAGATTTGATAATTTTATAACAGGTTCAAGTAACAAATTAGCTTACGAAGCCTCATTAAAAGTTTCAGAAAATATATCTCATTATAATCCACTTTATATTTATGGTGGTGTTGGAATGGGAAAAACTCACTTATTAAATTCAATAGGTTTAGAGCTTAAAAAAAATAATAAAGTAATGTTTATTTCTGCCGAACGTTTCATGTATCAGTTTGTAAAATCAATTAAATCAAACGACATGGTTAAGTTTAAAGAATATTTTAGAAATACAGATATTTTATTAATCGATGATATCCAGTTTATAAGTGGAAAAGAGGCTATGCAGGAAGAGTTCTTTCATACATTTAATGCATTACTTGATAAGGGATCTCAAATAATTGCATCAGCTGATCGATCACCTAACAAATTATCAAGGATTCAAGAAAGAATTAAATCAAGATTTTCTGGCGGATTAGTCGTTGATATTCAAAAGCCAGACCTTGAACTAAGAAAAAAAATAGTTGAAAAAAAAACTGAAGAATTGAATGCTTTGTATTCTGAACAATTACAAGTTTCTAAAGAAATTCAAGATTTTATAGGTAATGAAATAACTGGAAGTATAAGGGAACTAGTTGGAGCAATAAACAGAGTTGTATCATTTTCAAGAATTTACAACAAAGTCCCAAATCTTGCTGAAACTAAAGTAGTTTTAAAGGATTTATTAAATTTAGCAGAAAATAAGGTTACGATAGATCTAATTCAGACAATTGTTTGTAAGTATTTCAAAATCAGCAAAAATGAAATGCTATCATCTAGAAGATCAAGATATTTAGTAAGACCTAGGCAAACTGCAATTTATTTAACTAAAATTTTGACTTCTAAATCATTACCTGAAATTGGAAGAGAATTTTCTAACCGAGACCACACTACAATAATTCATTCAGTAAAAACTATTGAAAAGATAAAAGAAAAAGATCCTGAGATGGTTGATAATATAAATAAATTAAAAAACCAGATTTTATATAATAATAAATAAAATGAAATTTAACGTTAATCAACAAGACCTTCAGCAAGCTTTAAATTATTGCCAAGGCGTTATTGAAAAAAGAAGTACATTACCAATACTTTCTAATATTTTGTTAGATGCAAGCAATTCAAAACTTACTATCACCGCAACTGATTTAGATTTAATATTTATACATCAGTTAAATAATGTAGAAATTCTAGAGGAGGGCAAAACAACCACAACTTCCTCAATCATGTATGATATTATAAGAAAGTTTAATTCAGGAAAAAAAATAAATCTTTCTCTAACAGATGTAAGTAAATTACAAGTAGAGTCTGAAAAATCTATTTTTAATTTGAATTGTATAAGTGCAACAGAGTTTCCATTGACAGACGAAAATTTTAATCAAAATGAATTTGTAATTAAATCAAAACAATTTTTGAAATTATTAAATAAGTGTAAATTTTCAGTTTCTAATGATGAAACAAGACACTATCTAAGTGGTATTTATTTTCATCAAACAGAGGTTGAGGATAAAAATTATTTAACTGCAGTTGCAACTGATAGTCATAGAATGTCTATTTCAAAAGTTAGATTAGAGAAAAAAATTGATTTTGATCCAATAATTTTACCTAAAAAAACAATTTTCCAACTTTGTTCTTTATTAGATGGTTATGATGGAGATATAAAAGTTTCAAATATTAAATCAAAAATAAAATTTGAATTAAATAATAGTATTTTAATTTCAAAACTTATTGATGGAAAATTTCCTAATTATATTCAAGTTATACCTAAAAATAATCAAAAAAAATTAGAAATAGACTTAAAATTATTTTTAAATTCTGTTGATAGAGTAGCATCTGTTTCATTAGATAAAAAAGATGGTGTGAAATTCAATTTATCTAAAGATACTCTTGATCTTTCGGTAAATAATACCAACAGTGGTGATGGTAAAGAAACTTTAAATGTTAAGTTTGATCATGATTTAGAGATAAGTTTTAACTCTAGATATTTGATAGATGTTGCTTCACAACTAGATGGAGACAGAGTTGAAATTTTCTTCAATGATACTGGTTCACCAGCACTAATAAAAGATCCAAGTGATTTTGATAGTATTTTTGTTGTTATGCCTATGAAGGGCTAATTAATTAAATCTAACTCTGAATAAATATTTTTTTCAAGAATTTGAATAAAATTATCCTTCGTTAACCCAGCAGGAATTGGTTTTAGAATAGAGATTGTAATTGTTTTATTTGATTTCTTTTCACCTTTTTTAGGCCATACATATCCAGAGTTAATTGCAACTGGCTGACAATTAATATTTAGCTCTTCATAAATTCTCGAAGCACCTTTTTTAAAAGGTGGTCTTTCATCTGGAAGAACTCTAGTTCCTTGGGGAAAAATAATTAAAGGTCTATTAGAAGTAGCTATCATTTTTGAAATATCATCAAAAAAACCCAAGTTGTCTTTTGTAACTTTATTTCTCTTTATTGAAATTGATCCTATTTTTTTTAAATACCAACCAAATATTGGAATTAATAATAATTCTTTTTTAAGAATAAATACAGGTGAGTTAAAGATTGTTTGTAAATAAAAAGTTTCAAACATTGATTGATGAGATGCCGCAATAAAAAATTTGTCATTATTAATAATATTTTCCCTACCTTTGATTGAAATTTTTACTGAAAGAACAAACCTTAAGCAAAAACCAGCCCAATGGCCCATTAATTTACCTCCTATCAAAACAAACTGTTTAGGAAAAAAAAATGATGGTAAAAAAATTATTGAAATAAAAATAATTCCAGCAAAAAATAATATTGAAAATAAAAAGTTTCTTATCATTTTTGTCAAAAGCTAAATTATATCTTTATGCTTTTGTCTTTTTCTTATTACTTTAATTTTTGATCCCTTTATTAATAATTCTATAGGCTTAGGTCTTAAATTATAATTTGAGCTAAGTGACATTCCATAAGCCCCTACATCACATATTGCTATTAAATCTCTTTCTTTCAAAACTTGAAATTTTTTTAATGTAACAAATTTATCTGTACTTTCACAAATAGGACCTACAAATTCATATGGTTTTTTTGACATTTTGTTAGATTTTGTAACTGGTAAGGTTTTATGATACGCTCCATATAAAGCAGGTCTCATTAAATCGTTCATTGCTGCATCTAAAATGATAAATTTTTTACTTCCACTATCTTTTATATAGATTATTTTTGATACCAATGTACCGGTATCACCAATAATTGATCTGCCTGGTTCGAATATAATTTTAACTTTATGTTTTCTTAAAAATTTAAGTATGGCTGTGTTATATTTTTTATAATTAAGTTTTTTATTTTTATCAGTGTAAGTAATGCCCATACCTCCACCTAAATCTATAAATTCAAATTTATGATTTGTTTTATTTAGAATTTGGCTGACAGCTTTAAGCATTTTTTCATAAGGCCTATGGTCTAAAATTTGACTACCTATATGAACACTTAGACATTTTAAATCAATATTTTTTGAATTTTTGCAATAATTTATAATTTCATAGAATGTATTTTTATTTACACCAAATTTATTTTCTTTTTTTCCAGTAGATATTTGACTTAATGTTTTTGCATCTGTATTGGGGTTTAGTCTTACACCAATTTTTATTCTTTTATTTTTTGATTTTGCTATTCGATTTATTTCTTTAATTTCACTTAAAGACTCAGCATTAATAAGCAAAATTTTTTTATCAATAGCAAAACTGATTTCACTTGTTGTTTTACCAACTCCAGAAAATACTATTTTGCTTGGATTAATTCCTGCTTTTAGTGCCATCATCAGCTCTCCTACTGAAACAACATCAGCACCCAATCCAAATTTTTTAATTTCTCTAATTATATTAATATTTGTGTTGGATTTAACTGCAAAGCAAATAAGTGGTGAAAAAGATCTGAAGTTTTTTTTAAAATTATTAATATTTCCTTTTAATTTTGAATATGAGTAGCAATAAAAAGGTGTCCCATATTTTTTTGCAATATTAGGAATACTTATTCTCTCGATATTAAGTTTTTTTTTAATATAATTCATTAAGATTGCCTGAATAATTCACTACATTTATCTGCTTCACTATTTTTCGGACAACCTTTCTTTCCACAAGAAAATAACATTAAAGATATAAATAAAATAAATATAATTTTTTTAATCATTTTTCCTTTTTATATTTCATTATCATTTTTTTAATATTATCAAAAGAAGTTCCACCATAAGATTTTTTTGAATTAATTGAATTTTTTAAATTAAATATAGTTAATACATCATCTTTAAGTTTAGGTTCAATTTTTCTTAATTCTTCTAAAGTCAATTCATTTAATTTTTTTTTTCTTTTTTCAGCAAAATTAACTACAGCAGCAGTTTTTTGGTATGCTTTTCTAAAAGACATTGAGTGATTTTTCACAAGATAGTCAGCTAAATCAGTTGCTGTAATATATCCAGAATTAGCAAGTTCTAACATTTTACTCTTATTTGGATTACAATTTTTTAGTATTTCATCGAAAATTTTTAAACAATTATTTAGGTTGTCGTTAGATTTGAAAACAATCTCCTTATCGTCTTGCAAATCTTTAAAATAAGACAATGGTAAGCCTTTTAAAATTGTAAGCATAGAAAATAAATTTCCATAAGCGCTTCCTGATTTTCCACGCAAGTACTCTAAAAGATCAGGATTCTTCTTTTGTGGCATTATCGATGATCCAGTAACAACTTTATCAGATAAATAGATCAAGTTAAAACCTTCAGAATTCCAAATAATTAACTCTTCAGCAATTCTAGAAATATGCATAGCACACACAGATGAAGCATATAAGAAATCTAAAACAAAATCTCTATCCGAAACTGTATCGATAGAATTATTTGTAGGTATTTTAAAACCAAGTTTTTTGGTTGTATAATTTCTATCTATATTAAATGATGTTCCTGCTAAAGCTGCAACACCTAAGGGATTTTCATTTAAACTGTCTAAATTATTAGAAAATCTCTTTTTGTCTCTGTTAAACATTTCTACATAAGACATTAAATAATGTGCAAAAGATATAGCTTGAGCATTTTTAAGATGTGTAAATCCTGGCATAATAGTCTCAACATTTTTTTCAGCTAACTTAATTGTACTCTTAATAACTCTATTAATGTTACTATTTATTTCGTTAGTCGAATTTTTAATCCAAATTTTAAAATCAGTAATTACTTGATCATTTCTTGATCTTGCAGTGTGAACATAGCCAGCTTCCTCACCTATAATTTGAAAAAGTCTCTTTTCGATATTCATATGAATATCTTCATATTTTTTATTAAACTCAAATTTATTATTTGTGATTTCCTTATGAATTTTCGTTAGTCCATAAACAATTTTATTTTTTATTTTAAATGAAATTATTTTTTGTTTAAAAAGCATTTCAACATGAGCAATTGATCCTTGGATGTCTTCTTTATAAAGTCTTTTATCAATATCTATTGAATTACCGACTTTTTGAAACAAACTTGATGCATTTTTTTTTATCCGTGTGTTCCAGATTGCTTGGTTGTTTTTATTTTTTGCCATGATATTTAATTATACCTATTTAACATGAGAATTTTAATAATATTTATTTTTTTGATAACAGATGTTGTAGCAGAAGAACTACCTGGTATTAAAAATATTGTAATCCATAAAATACCAAAAACATATGATAATGTTATTTTTTTAGACAAAAAAGATCAAAAAATTAATATCGATCAGTATAAGGGCAATTTATTGATATTGAATTTTTGGGCAACTTGGTGTGAGCCTTGTAAAGATGAAATGCCATCTTTAGATAAACTCCAAGTTAACCCAGAATTGGATAAAATAAAAATTTTTCCAATAAATATAGGCAAAGAAACACTAAACAAAGTTAATAAATTTTTTATAGATTTTAAAATTAAAAATTTTGAACCTTATTTTGATCCACCTACTACATTAGCAAAAATGTTTACTTTAAGAGGTGTCCCTACAACAATTTTAATTAATAAAGAGGGTCAAGAATTTGCTAGAATAATAGGTTCAATTGACTTTGAAGATACAAATTTTATTAATTGGATAAAAAAATATAACTAATTTTTAAAAAAGTAAGCAAAGCCAACCAAAGCAATAATAGCAATAAATTGGAGAAGAACCCTTAATTGCATTAATTTGTTTGAATATTTTTTACTAGTCTCTCCACCTTTAAAAAGAGTACCTATGCCTAAAATTAAAACTATTCCCACAGCAATCAAAAGAGCTATTGATAAAATTTTTACAAATATTCCTGTTAACATATTTTTATTTTAGATTGTTTTTTGAAATAAAAAACATAATTTATCAACTATGACATTTTGCCTAGATTCAATTATTATTAAACCAGAAGACGGTGTTGAAATTAAAAATGCTATTATTTTGCTTCATGGTTATGGAGGTGATGGAAAGGATATAAGCATGTTATCTTTAAACTGGAAAAGACATATGCCTAATACAATCTTTGTTTGTCCAAATGGTCATGAGCCATGCGCTATAAATCCTTCTGGTTATCAGTGGTTTGATTTAACGAAAGAGGATACTGATTACATATTAGAGCAATCAATTAAGGCTGAAGAGGTTTTAAAAAAATTTATTAATGAAATAAAAGAAGAGTTCAAGTTATCAAATAATAAAATCTGTTTATCCGGCTTCAGTCAGGGATGTATGATGTCTTTAAATGTTGGTCTTACATTTGAAGAAAAGTTTTCATGTATAGTTGGTTTTTCTGGAAAGATAATAAATCAAAAAGATTTAAAAAACAGAATCAAAAACAATACTGAAACATTACTTATACATGGAGAGGCTGATCAAATTGTCCCATCAACACATTTACTAGAAGCAAAAGATTTTTTAATCAGAAACAACGTTAAAGTTGATACATTATTAATAAAAAATTGTGATCATCATATTCCTATTGAAGCATCAAGTACAGCTTTAAATTTTATTTTAAAAAAAATTTAACATCTCTTATTATTGATAAAATTGTTTAACTAAGTTAAAATTGTGTATGAACAATTTTATTGATCAAGATGTTTCATTAGAAAAGTGTCCTGCACTAGTACTCAATGCAGACTATAGACCTTTGAGCTACTACCCTTTGTCTTTATGGTCATGGCAGGATACTGTTAAATCAGTTTTTCTTGATCGAGTTATTATTGTTAGTCATTACGATAGAACTATAAGAAGTCCATCATTTAACATGAAACTACCAAGTGTCATCGCATTAAAGGATTATATTGTTCCTCAAAGTAAGCCAAGTTTTACTAGATTTAATGTGTTTTTAAGAGATAAATTTTCCTGCCAATATTGTGGAAGCAATGAAGAGTTAACTTTTGATCATTTATTACCTAGATCAAAAGGAGGTGAAACTAATTGGGATAATGTTGTAACAGCTTGTTCTGCATGCAATGTGAAAAAGGGTGGAAAACTATTAAAATATTCAGGGATGAAGTTGCATCAGTACCCTTATCGACCATCAACAGAGGATCTACATAAAAATGGTAAAAATTTTCCACCAAATTTTTTACATAAAAGCTGGATGGATTACTTATATTGGGATGTAGAACTAGAGTCTTAAATTTTCTCAGAAATATTTATTGCAATTTTTGATCCAGTTTTAATAATTTTATCTAATACAGAGTATGGACCTTCTTTTGTAGCACCTTTTTCGTAAGCTATGTCTTTATGATTTAATTCGTCTTCTCTAAATTTAATTATTTTTTTTTTTAGTTTTGATTCACTATTATCAAGTTGTTTTATTTGGTTTAAATAATGCTCATCTATTACTTCTTCAACGGAAGCAGTACAAAGCATAGCTGCTTTCTTACCAAGTAAAGTTGAACCAAAACCTAATCCTACACCTAATAAATCCCATAAAGGTAAAAATTTTGTCGGTTTTATATTTCTTTTTTTAATTTCTTCTTCAAAAAAATCAGAATGTTCTTTTTCATGAACTTTCATTTCTTCAATTGTTTTTTTTAAAGCTTCATCTTTGACTAATGTGTTTAAAGCAAGCAACTGTCCTTCATAAATTTTAACAGCACCACGCTCCCCAGCGTGATCAACTCTAATAAATTCTTCTATTTTCTTTTTATTTATTGTTGTCATAACTTAAATAAACTCTTGTTGTAAAATATACTATTAATATTGATATTATAATATTGTAACTTGTAAGCGATAATCCTAAAATTTTAAATGTAACATCTTTGCAGCTTACATTTTTTTCTTGTAACTGTCTTAATATGTCCTCTTTAGATAGTAAATTGGAGCCATTTTTTAAATCACAAACTAATGATTCTTCAATAAAACCTTGCTCAATACCTAAATGATATAAAGATAAAATAGTAGCTGCTAAAAAAATTAAAATAAGAGAAAAAATGAAATATTTTTCAAGATCAATAAATTTATAATTTAATACAATAATCATTAATGCTAAAAGGTATGGAATTCTTTCCAGCACACATAAGTTACAAGGTTGATAACCTAAAACATATTCAATAAAAAATGCTGAAGATAAAGCAATAATGCTAATTAAAAAAATTAACTTTAATGTAATTGTTTTGTTAATCTCAACCATTAAATTTTAAAAATAAATAAATAATAATAAATATTATAACTATAATAATTCCAATTATGGTAAACCATTTTGATCCATGTTTTTCCATGTACTCTGTAAATAATTCTCCAAATTTATAAGACAAATAGGAAACTATAAAGAATCTCAGGCTTCTTGAAATTAAGCTAACAATTATAAAAACAGGAAGGTTAAAACCAATTAAACCACTTGAAATCGTAAAGGCTTTATAGGGCAATGGAGTAAAGCCTGCTAAAAAAAGAATACTCAGCCATGCGAGGAATCCACTCCCTTGTGACATACTCAATTTCAAATTTTCAACTTTATCTTGATAACCATAAAATTCGATTACATACATTGCTAAATCAAAAAATAAATAACCTATCAAATATCCGAAAATTCCTCCAAGAACTGAAAATATCGATGCTATTAAAAATATTTTAAAATATTCCTTTTTTTTAGCAATTACCATTGGAATTATCATTGCATCTGGAGGTATAGGGAAAAAAGAACTTTCTATAAAAGATACAAGCCCTAAATAAAAATTTGAACTTTTATGGGCAGCTAAGTCTAAACATTTTTTGTAAAGTGTTTGAAACATTTTTTGGTTTTAATATAAATTTAGTTCTTATACTATTAAATATAATTTAATTGAATACTAGGGGAGAATGGCGGAACTGGTAGACGCGCACGACTCAAAACCTTCTAATTTATTTTTATTCTCATTGATTTAATTTACAAAACTGATTATTTAACACTCAAACACAAGTCCAACACAAAGTGATTAACTCGGGTATTGATTTGTGTTAGAGTTTTGAAAAAAATGGCGCTATGTTGGAACTGGTAGACAAGACGGACTCAAAATCCGTTGTGAGCAATCACGTGAGAGTTCGAGTCTCTCTGGCGCTACCACACTAAAAAAGAATGAAAATAAAAAAATGAAAAATTATCATATAGGATGTGGTTTTAAAATTGGAAAAAGTTGGTTAAATTATGATAGCAGTCCAATTGCTTTAATAGATCAAATCCCTTTATTAAATTTAATAATAAATTTAAATGATAAAAAGTTTCCTAAAAATATTAAATATGGAAATATTGTTAAAAAAAGTCTTTGTAAAGAGAATGAAGCAGATAATATTTTTTGTAGTCATGTTTTGGAACATGTTACCCTGGTTGACGGAAAAAAAATGCTTAAAAATATATATAAAATGCTTAAACCAGGTGGAGTATTTAGAATTGTTGTTCCTTCATTAGAATCAAGAATTTTAAGATATAATAAATATAAAGATGCTGATTTATTCATGGAAAGTTTGGGTTGTGTAAACAGGAATGAAAATTATAATTTTTTCAGAAAACTTAGATTTTATTTTGGGGGGAGTAGACACAAATGGATGTTTGATAATAAATCATTACATTATGAACTAAAAATAAGTGGATTTAAAAATATAAGAGAATGTGAATTTGGTGACTCGGGTATTTCAATATTTGGTGAAGTTGAAGAAAAAGAGAGATTCATTGAAGAAAATGGAGAACTGAAAGCATTAGCATTTCACTGTATCAAATAATAATAGATTCTTTATTTTTAAAATTGTAAATTACTCAAACACAACTCAAACACAAAAAAAGTTAGTGAAATGAAACAAGTAAACGCAAAGGTTCTGACTGACTTACAGTACTCAAAATCGTGTTTCGCAATAAGTGAGAGTTCGATTCTCTCTTCGCCCACCAAGAAACTATGAATTTAGATAATTTAAATAATTTAATCCAATTATTTGCTAATCAAGCAAATAAACAAAATAAAAAAGATATTTTTTTAGAATGGCTAAACCCAAGAAATAAAAAAACATACACATGGGAACAAACTGAAAAGAATATTTTAAAATTATCAAAAGTTATTAAAGAAAATATAAAAGAAGGTGATAGATGTCTTTTAGTTTCGGAGAATAGACCTGAGTGGTTTGTTTCTGATTTAGCTATAATGTTAGCTGGTGGAATTACAGTTCCAGCATATACAACTTATATAGAAGATGATTATAAGTATTTAATAGAAGATTGTGAACCAAGATTAGTTATAGTTTCAAATAATGAAATGTTAAGAAAATTAAATAATATAATTAATGAAAAAGATTTTATTAAAAAAGTTATAACTTTAGATGAAATAGCTAAGGTAACAAATAATTTAAGTTTAAATAACAAAGAAAAATATTTAGATTATAATTCTATTTTAAAGAATAATTTATTAGTAGACGATAAAATTGAAAATAATAAATTAAAAAGAAATTCTCCTGCATGTATTATTTATACTTCTGGTACTGGTGGTAATCCTAAGGGAGTAATCTTAAGTCATGGTGGAATTTTGAATAATGTTGTGGGATCGTGTGAAATTACAAAACCATTATTTAATTCAAGACCAGTATTTTTAACTTGGCTTCCGCTTTCTCATTCTTATGAGCACTGTCTTCAATTTGTACAGATAGCAGTAGGAGCTAGAGTATTCTATGCTGAAAAAATTGAAAAACTTCTAGAAAATATATCTGAAGCAAAGCCTACAATTATGGCAGCTGTCCCTAGGTTCTACCAAAACCTTTACAATAAAATAAACATGAATTTAAAAAAACAGACAGGTTTCAAAGCAAAATTAATTGATGCAACAATTCGTTTGGGAAGAAAAAAACTTTTAAATCAAAATATGACTTTTTCTGAAAAATTACTTAATTTTGTAGTTGATAAATTAGTTAGAAAAAAAATTAAAAAACAGTTTGGTGGGAATTTGAAAGCTTTCGTTTCAGGTGGTGGTGCTTTAGATAAAGAAATAGGTGAATTTTTAAATGCTATAGGATTACCGACACTTCAGGGATACGGCTTAACAGAAACATCACCAGTAGTAAGTTGCAATCCAATACATAAAATTAAAGTAGAAACTGTAGGACCTCCATTTAAAGGAAATGAAGTTAAAATTGCAGAAGATGGAGAAATATTAGTTAAAGGCGAAAATGTAATGTTAGGATATTGGAATAAAAAAGAAGAAACTGAGAAAGTAATTATAAATGGATGGCTTCATACAGGCGATATTGGAGAGATAGATCCAAATGATGGCTATTTAAAAATAACTGATAGAAAAAAAGATATCATAGTAAGTGCTGGAGGAGATAATATTTCACCAGCCAAAATTGAAAATATGATTACAAATGAGCCCGAGATAGATCAATGCATGGTTTATGGTGATAAAAAAAATTACTTAGTTGCTTTAATTGTTCCTAATAAAGATTTTTTAAATGAAAAAGAAAAAATAAATAAAGTAATTGAAAAAATAAATAAAAAATTAACTTTATTAGAAAAGATAAAAAAAATTCAATTAATAGATGAAAATTTTTCTATTGAAAATGGTTTAATGACACCAACAATGAAAGTAAAAAGAAAAAAAGTTACAGAAAAATATAAAAATCAGCTAGAAAACCTTTATTAAAATATTTAATTTAAGTTGTTTATTAACCGCATAAACATTAACTAAATTAATAAAAAAAAGTTTTATAAAAATAAAAAGTTAAAAAAAATTTTTATAAAATTTAACTTTTAATTAAAGAATTGACATAACTTATAGAAAAAAATAAAAATATGTTAACAGCGAATCAATTTGATTCGTTTAACTAAAAAAGGGAGCTAAAGATGCCTAAGAAGAGAAAAAAAGCGGCAAAGAAAACTAAGAAAAAAGCTAAGAAAAAAGCTAAGAAAAAAGCAAAAAAAAGAAGAAGAAAATAGTAACTTAGTATTCTTTACAAAAAACGCTTCTCATTACAGTAGTGTGTGAGAGGCGTTTTTTTTTACTCGTCAATTGGTTCGTCGTTATCAGAAATTGGCTCGTCTACAGGTAGTTCAGTAGTTGGCGTTTTTACGGGTGCAGCTGGTTGAGGCTGCCCACCTAAGTTTCTTTTTAGTGCTTTATCCAATTTTTTTTGAGTATCTTCTAATGATACATTCAAAACAATCTGAAATTCAGACAAAATTCTTTCATATGCTTTTTCAAATAATTGTCTTTCACTATAAGACTGGTCAACCATAAGGTCATCACCCTTGTTTAAATCTCTGACAACCTCAGCTAATTCATATATTTTCCCAGAGGATATTTTTGCTTCATATTCTTGTGCTCTTCGACTCCACATTGATCTTTTAATTTTTGGTTTACTTTTTAAAATTGAAATACACTTATTTACTTGATTAATGGTTGCTAATGATCTTAAGTGAGACTGCTTATTTACAGGGACCATTCCATTAGCTTTGTCTTTTTCAAATTTAATAACATACGTTTCAACATCAATTCCACCAATGTTGATCTTTTTAAATTCAGTAATTTGCCCTACTCCATGCTTTGGATAAACAACATGATCTTTAATTTTGTATTCTCTTTTTTCGGTTTCTTGTTTTTTAACTTTTTTAATTTCAGGCTTAACTTCATTTGTTTTTGAAATTCTTAAATTATCTACTTTCGGTTCACCTGTCGTCTCTGCAATTTTAACAGCTTTTTTTGTTTTAGTTAATTTAGGTTTAACTTTTTTAACAACTTTTTTGATTTTTTTTGAAATTATTTTTTTAGCTTTTTTTGCTTTTTTAGCTTTTACAACCTTTTTTTTAGAAACTTTTTTTTTCACTTTTTTATCTGTTTTGCCTTTAAAGATTTTCTTTAAAATATTTTTCGTACTTATTTTGCTCATTTTTAAATTTCTCGTGATCCGCTGGTGGATCCTTTTTTTCACTTATGTTAGGCCAGATTTCAGAATATTTTTTATTGATCTCTAACCATTTTTCACTTCCAGGTTCGGTGTCTGCTTTTATGGCATCTACAGGACATTCTGGCTCGCAAACGCCACAATCTATACACTCATCGGGTTTAATTACAAGCATATTTTTACCTTCGTAAAAGCAATCAACTGGGCAAACATCAACACAGTCTGTTAGTTTGCACTTAATACAATTGTCGTTAACGATATATGTCATTTTAAATTTTGTTTAATTTTTTCTTTAATATCGCCCATTGTTTTATTGTCAATGTAAAGTAAACCCGCAAGTCGTCTCATTAAATTAGTTTCATATATATCAGCATCTTTGTTTGAATAGATTATAGACCACAAAGCCTCAATAATTTTAATTTTATCTTGTTCGGGTAACCCCTTTACTTCTCGAGTAAAATCTAAAATTTGATTTGAGCTTTCTTCAATTATTTTTGCTTCTTCAATTGTTTTAGAAATATTTTCACTTTCTATACCTAGCTCATTAAGTGTTTTTTTAATAATTTCTTCCTCTTTATCTGTATAGTTCTCATCTATTTTTGCAGCATGAATTAATAAAGCACAAACTTTCGTGAGAAAATTATTATTTATTATTTCTTCTTTTTTAAAAAACATTTTAATTTAAATTTAAATTCTTTAATATTTTAAATGGATTTTCATTTGAGATCTTCTTTGTGGTAATTTTTTTAAATTTCTTAGTAGGACTATATTTAAAAAATATTTCATTTTCTTTTTCAAATATTTTATAATTCATTTTTTGAAGTAATTTTTTGAAATTATCTTTACTACATCCTAAAAGATTTAACATTTCTGGAACTAATTTTATTTCAGAATTTTCCTTTGAACTAGAATTTATTATTAATACAAATAATCTTTCCAAAATATCAATTCTTACAAAAAAATTATCAAATCTTTCAAATCCGCACAGAAGCATAAAGTTTTTATTTTTTATTTCTTTATCGTCTAAAAAATTCAAACCAAAGGTAGGTGGTTTTAAATTATGAAATTTTTGATAAAAATTTTTCCACAATAATGTTCGCAAAGATACTGCTTCTGGTTTAATTAATTGATAAAGGAAAACATGATATCTCCCAAACTTTACTCCCAAGTCTCTAAGAATTTTTCTTTCATTTTGTTCTAGGTTTTTTAGGTATTCAGATACTTGATCTCGCTTTAATACTCCATTATTTTCATAGAGTTGGTATGCCAGTGCTTTAATTGATGAATTATTTTCTTTTATATTTTTTAAATCAATTAAACTTTTAAGAACGTTATTTATTTTTGAATGTATCCATTTATTAATATAGTCATTTAACTTTTGTTTAGTGTTTTTTTCAATAACATCATCAACAATTAAATCAAAATTAGGATTTAAATAATCATTACCTGTTGTTAATTTCGCAATTGGGAAATCATTCCAGTAAATTTTAAAATCTTCATTCAAACTAATTAATCCTGTATCAATTATTGATTGAACACGTTTTTCTAATTCTGGACCAATGGTTTGCCTGGCAGCTTTTTTTAAAGATTTAATATCAGTTTCCAAAGCACCTTTTTTAAGATCTAGTTCTAATTTTAGTCCTTTTATCTTTCCGATGAATTGATCATCAATTTTAACATCATTGTTTTGTAAAATTTCAGTTTTAAATTCCATATCCTGTTTTAAACCTCTAGCCAGCACGCTTGCTCTTTTGTCAATAAAAGTTTTAGTAAGTTCTTCATGTAATCTGTCTGAAAGTCTATCTTCTAAGTGTTTAGTTTTTTCAATCCAATAACTTTGATTTTCTACCCAATTATTTTTATTTGAAACATATGACCAAGTTCTGACATTTGCAATTCTATTTGATAAAGAATCTACATTTCCATCTAATTTATCTAGTTTCATGAGCTGTAATCTCATATAATCTTCAGAAATTAGTCCTTTTTTGCTACTTAAAAATTTAAATACATTTCCAATAACTTCAAAATGATTTCCATAAGTTTTTTTAACAAAATCAGGTATTTGACAACATTCCCACAAGAGCATTAAAGCTTTCTTATCAAATTCTCTATTTAAAATTTTTTGATCTTTTAAAAAATATTTAAGTGCTTTTTCATCCTCACATTCATGTATTTTTCTTAGCCATTCCACCTTAGGTTTTTCCTCTAAACTTTTAATTAAACTAATTGGGTTATTGAAATTAAGATTTGAATTTCTCCAAAACAAAGTTCTTATTTCTTCAAATTTATGATTTTCTAATAATTCTACCTCTTCTGGAGATATTTCTTTACAATCACCAGTAATACCGAAACTTCCATCGTTAAGGTATCGACCAGCTCTACCGGCTATTTGACCTATTTCAGATAAATTTAATCTTCTTAATTTTTTTCCATCAAATTTTTTAACATTTGAAAAATAAACAAAATCTAAATCCATGTTTATTCCCATCCCAATTGCATCTGTTGCAACTAGGAAATCAACATCCCCAGATTGATATAATTCAACTTGAGCATTTCTTGTTTTTGGACTTAGTGATCCCATTACAATTGCGGCACCACCCTTTTGTCTTCTTATTAACTCAGCAATTGCATAAACCTCCTCTGCTGAAAACGCAATGATTGCTGTTTTTCTGTCAATTCTCGATATTTTTTTATGACCAGCGTAGGTAAGTTTAGATAGTCTTTCTCTATTTATAAATTCAATATCTGCATCTAATTTTGAAATAATATTTTTAATGGTACTTGAACCCATTAACATTGTAAGTTTTTCTCCTCTCATATTTAAAAGTCTGTCAGTAAAAATATGACCTCTTTCATGATCAGAGCACATTTGAATCTCGTCTACGCCAACAAACTCAAGATGTTTGTCAATTGGCATAGACTCCACTGTACATAAAAAATACTTAGCGTTAGATGGGATTATTTTTTCTTCTCCAGTTATAAGTGCAACTTTATCTAAACTTATTTTCTTGATTACTTTGTCATATACTTCTCTTGCAAGTAATCTAAGTGGAAATCCAATCATACCACTTTCAAAAGAAAGCATGGTTTCGATAGCAAGATGGGTTTTGCCTGTATTAGTAGGGCCAAGAACAGCTGTAATTTTATTTTTAGTCATTTCTATCTTTTGTGCTTCTTTTTTTTTACCTACCAGATATTGTTACTACTAAAGAACAAAAATAGACTAAAACATGACCGAATCGGAGGGTAAAAAGTTCTCATTTTCTTTTAAATGTTAGTGAGATTATCATAAATAAGATTAATTCTATAACAGTAATTTAATTTAATAAAATGAGTAAAGAACTTTGGCAATCCTCTCTAATTGTAAAAAAAAATTCAAATTTATTTGCTTTTGAAAATTATATTTCAAAAAAATTAAAAATAAAATTTAATAGAAATTATAAAAAATTATTAAATTGGAGTATAAAAAATTCACCTGAATTTTGGAGTAAATTTTGGGATTTTAGCAAAATAAAAGGAACTAAAAGTAAAAAAAAAATTAGGAAATCAAAAACTTTTTATAAAAATTTATTTTTACCAGGTAGCAGACTAAATTTTGGTGAAAATTTACTATCTAAAAAAAATAATGAAAAAGCAGTAACCTTTATTAGTGAAAATGGATTTAGAGAAGAAAGATCATGGAGAAAATTAAATTTAAATACTAATAAAATTTCAAAGTTTCTAAAAAAAATAAATATTAAAAAAGGAGATAGAGTAGCTGCATATATGCCAAATACTATCGAAACTGTTGAAGCATTCATTGCTACAACTTCTTTGGGAGGTATTTGGTCTTCTTGTAGTCCTGATTTCGGATCTAAAGGTGTTATAGAAAGATTTTCACAAATTAATCCTAAAGTTTTATTTATTACTGATCAGTATTTTTATAATGGAAAAAAAATAGATATTTTAAATAGACTTCCAGAGATTTTAAAATTAATCCCTTCAATTAAAAGTGTTGTACTATGTAACTATCCTGGAAAAAAGTTTGTTAAAAATAAATATAAATTTAAAAAAATTAATTTATTTAAATGGAATAAATTAATGAAAACTAATGCTGAAAAAATTGATTTCAAAAGATTTGATTTTGAAACAGAGTTAGCAATATTATATTCAAGCGGAACTACTGGAAAACCTAAATGCATTTGTCATCGATCTGGTGGTGTTTTAATCCAGCATATGAAGGAACATCAATTACATTGTAATATTAAAGAAAATGATAACGTTTTCTATTTTACCACATGTGGATGGATGATGTGGAATTGGTTAGTTAGTTCATTAGCTTCGAAGGCATCTATTGTTCTTTTTGATGGATCTCCAATGTTTAAATCATCCGATTTGCTTTTGAAAATAGCACAAAGAGAAAAAATTACTTTGTTTGGAATAAGTGCGAAGTATGTAGATGCTTTAAGAAAATTTAAACCAAATTTAAAATATAAATTTAAATTAAATAAACTAAGAACAATTTGTTCAACTGGCTCACCTCTCTCACAAGAAAGTTTTAAATATGTTTATAAGCATATTAAAAAAAATGTGCACTTGTCATCTATTTCTGGTGGTACTGATATTGTTTCGTGCTTCGTATTAGGAAATTTATATCAGCCAGTGAATATAGGAGAAATACAAAACAATGGTTTGGCTTTAGATGTAGATGTTTTAAGCGATAAAGGGAAGTCTTTAAAAAATAGTAAAGGGGAACTTGTCTGTAAAAATCCTTTTCCATCAATGCCTTTAAAGTTTTGGAATGATAAAAATGATATTAAATTTAAGAGTGCTTATTTTAATAGATTTAAAAATATATGGCACCATGGAGATTACGCAGAGATAAAAAATAGTGGTGGATATATAATTCATGGAAGATCAGATACCACCTTAAATCCAGGAGGTGTAAGACTTGGAACAGCAGAGATATATTCAGAAGTTGAAAAGTTTAAAGAAATAAGAGAGTCTATCGTTGTAGGACAATCATGGGATAATGATGTTAGAATAGTTTTATTTATTGTAATGAGCAAAAATTATTCATTAACAGCAGAATTAATTAACAAAATAAAATTACAAATAAAAAAAAACGCATCTCCTAGACATGTTCCTAGTAAAATTATTGTTGTGAAAGATATACCCAGAACAAAGAGTGGTAAAATAGTCGAACTAGCGGTTAAGAGTAAGATTGAAGGAAGTGAAATTAAGAACATTGAAGCTTTAGCAAATCCCGAAGCACTCGAACAATATAGTAATATAAAAGAATTAGAGATCTAAATATAAAAAATTAACCACCAGGTCCTAAATTAGAAGGGTTTATTTTAATAATTTTCCATACTCCAGATGCAGAAGAAATTATTTTATCATTACACTTTAGCTCGCAAAATAAAAAGACAAGGGTGTTTGTTTTTTTTAAAATTTTTGTATTACCAATAATTTCATCTCCTACTTTTGAAGCACCAATAAATTTTATATCTAAAGAAATGGTTACACATGGAGCATTTCCAGATGCTCTGTGTGCAGCTGTTCCTGCCCCTGCATCTATTAAAGCAGATAAATAACCACCATGAGTTATTCCAGCAGCATTTAAATGATTTTCATTAATAATAGATTTAAATTCATATTCATTTTCTGAAATAGCTCTAAATAAAACTCCTCCATTGTGTTTCATAAATCCAGGTTTAATACTTATTTGCTCAAATTCATTGCTCATAATTTTTTATAATACAAAAGTTAAAATTAATAAAATAATTAAAATAATTATAAAAAAATAAATTACTGATTTTTGTAAAGATGCATTTAAAAGCCAATTAAACATTTTTGTTTCCTTTTTGGTGGACCGCCCAGAACTCGAATCTGGAATCTCCCGGTTCGTAGCCGAGCGCCTTATCCAATTTGGCCAGCGGTCCCTTTAAATAATATATCTCATATATCAAAGTTTTTGATGTAATTTAACTTATAAAATATTATGTTAATTACTTTATGAGCAAAAATTCTAGCGATGTTGTTATTACTTCAGCACTAAGAACTCCAATTGGAAGATATAAAGGGTCGTTAAAAAATCTTAGCGCATCAAAATTAGGATCAATAGCAATTAAAGAGGTAATTTATAAATCAAAATTAGATTTAGAGGAGATTGATGAAGTAATTATGGGGCACGTTTTAACTTCTGGACTTGGACAAAATCCTGCTAGACAAGCTTCAATTGGTGCTGGTGTACCGGTTTCGAAACCTGCTCATATTGTTAATCAAGTTTGTGGATCTGGATTAAGATCTGTTGTTTCAGGATATCAATCAATTAGTTTAGGAGAAAATAAAATTGTCATTGCAGGTGGTCAAGAAAGCATGTCTAGAGCAACTCATGCGATTTTTTATAGAGAAGATAAAAAATTTTCAGAAAAAAAATTGGTAGATACAATGATAAATGATGGTCTCTTAGACTCATTTAATGATTATCACATGGGTGTTACCGCTGAAAATGTTGCGGAAAAGTATAAAATTTCAAGAGATGAACAAGATAATTTTTCTCTAAATTCTCAAAAAAAAACAGAAAAAGCTTACAGCGAAAATAAATTTAAAGATGAGCTGATAAAATTACAAATTGAAGATGGTGATAAAAAATTTGTCTTTGAAAAAGATGAACACCCTAGAAATAATTTAAGTATTGATGATTTAAAAAAATTAAAAACAGTTTTTAAAGAAAATGGAACTGTAACACCTGGTAATTCTTCAGGAATAAATGATGGTGCAGCTGCTTTAGTATTAATGTCAAGAGAGCAAGCAGAAAAAAAATCGTTAGAATCATTAGTTAAAATTGTATCGTGGGCGACTTGTGGGGTTGAGCCCTCATTAATGGGACTTGGACCAATACCTTCAATTCAAGAGGCTTTATCTAAAGCTAAATGGAAAGTTGATGAGGTTGATTTATTTGAAATAAACGAAGCATTTGCAGCACAAAGTATCGCGGTAATTAAAGAATTAAAATTACCTGAGCAGAAAGTTAACGTCAATGGGGGTGCAATTGCTTTAGGTCATCCGATAGGAGCCTCTGGATCGAGAATTTTGGTTACTCTTATTCATGAAATGATTAAGCAAGATAAAAGAAAAGGTTGTGCGGCACTCTGTATAGGCGGTGGTATGGGAATAGCTATGTGTATTGAGAGAAGCTAAAAAGCTTTATATTCATTTATTTTTTTATTTTTTGTATAATAAAAATATAAGATTAACGAAAAAACCTTATTAATGTGATAAAATAAAACCCAATAATGTTTTTTTGGGTATATAAAACATTTAAAAATGAGCGAAAAATTACTTGTTCCTGACATTGGTGACTTTGAAAATGTTGAGGTTATAGAGATACTTGTAAAACCTGGTGATCAAATTAAACAAAATGATCCAATAGTCACAATTGAAAGTGATAAATCAAGTGTTGAAATTCCTTCTACCATTTCTGGTAAAGTAGATACTTTAGCAGTTAAAGTTGGTGATAAAGTTTCTAAGGGAGATTTGTTGCTTAATCTTACACCTTCATCAAAAACATCACCAGAAAGTACTCTTCCAAAAGATACAGAAAATATAATTAAACAAGCTGAAGAAGCAATGGCTGAAAAAAAAGAGGAAAAAAAAATTATCTCTGAACCTATAATTGAAAAAAAAGAATCCATAATTCAAGTAGTTAATGGGGCCGATATTGATCCACTTGAAACTCAAGATTGGTTAGAGTCTTTATCTGCAGTTATTTCGAAAGATGGAAATCAAAGAGCTCATTTTTTAATTAAAGAACTAATTAACAAAGCTTATCGTGAAGGAGCAAATATTCCTTATACTCAAAATACACCATACATTAACACAATACCTCCTGAGGCTGAAGTAAAGTCTGGTGGTGATCAAAATATTGAAAGAAGAATTAGATCTTTGATTAGATGGAATGCAGCAGCAATGGTAGTTCGAGCAAATAAAAAATATCCAGAGCTTGGCGGCCACATTGGTACATTTGCATCTGCTGCAACATTATATGATGTTGGGATGAACCATTTTTGGAGAGCAAAAAATAACAAATTTGGTGGAGATTTAATTTATTTTCAAGGACATAGCGCTCCAGGAATGTATGCAAGAGCTTTCTTAGAAGGTAGATTAAATGAAAAACAATTAGATAGTTTCAGACAGGAGGTAAAACCTGGGGGTCTATCGTCATATCCACACCCTTGGCTAATGCCAAATTTTTGGCAGTTCCCCACTGTATCCATGGGGTTAGGTCCTATGCTTGCTATATATCAAGCTAGATACATGAAATATTTAATCAATAGAGGTTTGATTAAAGATGAAGGAAGAAAAGTATGGGCCTTTTTAGGCGATGGGGAGATGGATGAGCCTGAGTCAATGGGAGCTATTGGATTAGCTGCTAGAGAAAATTTAGATAATTTAATATTTGTAATAAATTGTAATCTTCAAAGATTAGATGGTCCCGTTAGAGGTAATGGAAAAATTATTCAAGAGCTTGAGGGAAGTTTCAGAGGATCTGGCTGGAATGTAATTAAAGTTATTTGGGGGTCATATTGGGATTCGTTGCTTGCTAATGATAAAACTGGCCACTTAATAAAAATTATGAACGAGACAGTAGATGGTGAGTATCAGGCAATGAAAGCAAGAGACGGTGCTTATGTAAGAGAAAAGTTTTTTGGGAAATCTCCTGAGTCATTAGAATTAGTTTCAAGCATGTCAGATACAGATATTTGGAGACTTAATAGAGGTGGTCACGATCCTCACAAAGTTTTTGCTGCATATGATAAAGCGACTAAACATCAAGGAAGCCCAACAGTGATAATTGCAAAAACTATTAAAGGTTATGGAATGGGAAAATCAGGAGAAAGTGTAAATACTACTCATCAAACTAAAAAATTAGATGTTGATGACTTGATGTATTATAGAGATCGATTTGATGTTCCCTTAACAGATGAACAGGTGAGAAATATTGAATACTTTAGGCCTGACGAAAAATCTTCTGAAATAAAATACTTAAAAGAAAAAAGGATAAAATTAGGTGGATATTTACCCGAACGTTCGACTTTTGCAAAACCAATCAAAGCACCCTCAAAAGATATTTTCGATTTCATGAAAGTATCAACTGGTGAAAAAGAAATGTCTACTACTATGGCCTTGGTAAGAATGTTAACAAATTTATTAAGAGATAAAAATATATCTCCTAGACTGGTTCCTATTATTCCCGACGAAGCAAGAACGTTTGGCATGGAAGGATTTTTTCAAAAAATAGGGATTTATGCTCATGAAGGACAAAAATATGAACCTGAGGATGCAGCTCAATTAAGTTCTTATAGAGAAGACAAAAGTGGTCAAGTTTTAGAGGAAGGTATCAATGAGGCAGGTGCTATGTCTTCATGGATTGCTGCTGCCACTGCATATACTAATCATGATATCGAAATGATCCCAATTTATATTTTTTATTCAATGTTTGGTTTCCAACGAATAGGAGATCTAGCTTGGGCAGCCGGGGATAGTCAGGCTAGAGGATTTTTGGTAGGTGCAACAGCTGGAAGAACAACATTAGCTGGAGAAGGCTTACAACACCAAGATGGGCACAGTCATTTAATTGCATCAACTATTCCAAATTGTGTAACTTATGATCCTACATTTCATTATGAATTAGCGGTAATTTTTCGAGAAGGTCTAAGAAGAATGCATGAGAAAAATGAGAATGTTTTTTACTATATTACAACAATGAATGAAAATTACTCACACCCAGAAATGCCAAAAGATAAAAATTGTGAGGAAGGCATTTTAAAGGGCATGTATAAAATTAAAGAATTTAACAAATACAAAAAAACTAAAATCCAACTTTTAGGATCAGGAACAATCTTAAGAGAAATGATGTCTGCTGCAGAGATTTTACAAAATGATTATCAAATTGATAGCGAGATATGGAGTGTAACAAGTTTTAATGAATTAAGAAAAGATGGAATGGAAGTAGAAAGATATAATCTTTTGAACCCAGATAAAGAACCTAAAAAATCTTATGTTGAACAATGCCTGGGCCAAACAGAAGGCCCAATTATGGCTGCATCTGATTATATGAGAATGAATTCTGATCAAATCAGACCTTATACTAATAAAAGCTTTTATTCATTAGGAGCAGATGGTTTTGGAAGAAGTGATACAAGAAAAAATTTAAGAAAATTTTTCGAGGTAGATAAAGAACATTTGGTTGCCTATGGTTTAAGTATTTTAGCAAAAGAACAGCTTATTACCTCTAAACATGCAAAAGATGCAATGAAGAAGTATAATATTGATACCAACAAACCAATGCCAACAAAATTATAATGTCAGAAACTGAGATTAAAGTACCTAATATTGGAGATTTTAAAGATGTTGAGGTTATTGAGGTATTAGTTACCGAAGGTCAATCAATTAAAAAAAATGATGCTCTAATAACAATTGAAAGCGATAAATCTAGCGTAGAAATACCATCAAATTTAGAAGGTAAAATTAAAAATTTAAAAATAAAAGTAGGAGACAAAGTTTCTGAGGGCGACTTAATTTTAACTATAGATGTTTCAGAAGTTAAAAAGGAAGAGATTAAAGAGAAACCAGAAATTGAAAAAGAGTCAAAAAATATTGAGGTGATAAAACCTGAAATCCAAGAAAAAACATTTTCTAAAAATAATATTTCAGACATTTCGTCTGCAAGTCCGAAAGCTAGAAAATTTGCTAGAGAACTTGGTGTAGATATTAATCAAGTAGCGGGAAGTCAGAAAGATGGCAGAGTTGTTGAAGATGATATTAAAAAATTTGTTTCATCGAATTCAAAAAACACAGTTGTAGCAAAAGATACAAAACCAGATAAAATTAAAAACGAATTTGAACATTCTGATTTTGGTGAAATAGAAATAAAAGACATACCAAGAGTAAAAAAATTATCATCAAAATATCTTACAAATTCATGGACAACAATTCCTCATGTTACAAATCACGATGAAGCCGACATAACAGAGATGGAAAGTTTTAGAAGTTCATTAACAGACATGTATACTAGAGAAAAAATTAAAATTACGCCTCTAGCATTTATAATAAAGGCTTTAGTTGCATCTCTTAAGAAATTTCCTAGTTTTAATTCATCTATTGATGAAATTGAGACTGGAAAAATGACTTTAAAAAAATATTACCATATTGGGATAGCAGTTGACACGCCAAATGGATTAATGGTTCCAAAAATAAGAAATGCTAATAACAAAAAAATTTCTCTTATAAGTAAAGAATTAAAAGAGGTAAGCGAACTTTGTAGAAATTTAAAAATTGATAAAAAAGAATTGTTTGGTGGTTCGATGACGATCACGAGTTTAGGTGGTATAGGAGGTTCATTTTTTACTCCTATAATTAATTATCCTGAAGTTGCTATATTAGGAGTAGGAAGATCAGAAAAAAAACAAATTTTTATGAATGGAAAGTTTCAAACTAGGACTATGCTGCCAATTTCTTTATCTTATGATCACAGAATTATTGATGGTGCAGAAGCAGCTAGGTTTAATAATGATCTAAAAGAAAACTTAGGCAAGAATTTTGCCTACAAACTAGCTGTCTAATTAAAAATGAGTAAATCCATATCATTATTAAGTGCCTTATTATGCACTTTTATTTGGGGTACAACTTTTATTGCCCAAGATACGGGCATGGATAATATTGGCCCTTTTACATTTAATGCTGTGAGGTTTTTTGTTGGTTTTCTAGCCATAATTCCACTTATGATTTTATTTGAATTAAAAAATTTTAAATCAGAATTTAAATTAGATAAAAAAACTTTCATAATTTATTCATTATTAATTGGAATTTCTTTATTCTTTGGCTCAGCACTACAACAAGTTGCTTTGCTTTATACAGATGTTGCAAATGCTGCTTTTTTTACAATTTTTTATGTGCCAATGGTACCGATTATCATTTTTTTGTTTGGTAAAAAATCAATTCATTGGAGTGTATGGCCTTCTGTAGTTCTATGTTTAATTGGAGGATATTTATTAACAAATTTTCATGATGCAACAGTAAGATTAGGAGATACTTTGGTTGTTCTCGGAGCTTTATTTTGGAGCACTCATATCATTTTTACTGGGATCATTATAACTAGATACAATCTTCCACTTACCTTAGGAGCTGCGCAGACTTTAATTGTGGCTATTTTTTCATTTATAATTGGAATTATTTATGAAGAATTTATTTTCAGCAATATTTTAATGGAAATTTATTCAGTTTTATATGCAGGTATATTATCCGGTGGATTTGCATTTGTATTACAAATTTATGCACAGCGCAATATTACTCCAGCACCTGCTGCTATAATTTTTTCTCTTGAAGGTGTATTTGCAACTATAGCTGCTTGGTTTATTTTAAATCAAATTCTAGATGTTAATAATTTACTTGGATGCTTTTTTATTCTATGTGGAGTTCTCTTGTCTCAATTACTTCCTTTAATTAAAAGGAAGTATATTTAATAAATTAAACTAAATAAAATCAAAGCAATTATTATTCTATAAATTACAAACGCATTCATTGAAAATTTATTTATATAAATTAAAAAGAATTTTACTGTTAGAAAAGAAAAAATAAAAGAAGATATAATTGCGATAACAACTAAGTAATTAAATTGTATTGATTGTTCCAAAACATCTTTTAAGCTTAAGACACTAGCTCCAGATAATGCTGGGATGGAAAGTAAAAAAGATATCTTGCTTGAGTCTACTCTATTAAATTTTAAAATTCTCGCAGCTGTTATAGTAATTCCTGCCCTACTTACTCCAGGTACAAGAGAGAAAATTTGGAAAACACCTATAAATATTATTGACTGAAAATTTAAATTTGAATAAATTTTTTTATCAAATCGATTTTTGTCTGAGATGTATAAAATAATTGCGAATATTAAAGTAGTCCAAGCAATGACCTCTAAATTTCTTAACTGATAAATTAAATTTGTACTATAAAGTATGTATCCAACAATTATTAATGGAATAGATCCTAATATAATTAAATTTAAAATTCTTTTATTTTTTCTAATATCAAACAGTTCACCTTTAAAAAAATAAATTATTGCTATTAGTGATCCTAGATGGAGGCTGATATCAATAAGCATAGAACTAGATTTAAATTCATATAAAGTAGAAACCAAAATTAAATGAGCAGAAGAACTAACAGGAAGAAATTCTGATATTCCTTGAATTGCAGAGAGAATTAAAACTTCTATAATATTTTGAAACATTATTTCTTCGTAACTTAAAAAGTATTTATTTAAAACAATTCGATTTAAGCATAATAGCTATGCAATAATTAAAAACCTGTTTATTGACGGTAAAAATTTAAAAATTAAGGTCAATATATATGACCTATTTTATGCTTTATATACATAAATCAAGGTATATTTTGCCAAAACTTAAATAATATTATGCCAGATAAAATGCTTAAATTTGTTAAAATAGGTCAACAAACTCCACCTAAAAGGGAAGTTGATACAAGAAAGAAAGATTTTAACGAAATTTACGACGAGTATATAAATGAAAAAGCCAAAGAACAGTCAAGTAGATGTTCGCAATGTGGAGTACCTTTTTGTCAAGTTCATTGTCCTCTAAGCAACAACATTCCAGATTGGCTTAAACTGACAGCTGAGGGAAGATTAAAAGAGGCGTATGAATTATCCCAAAGCACAAACAATATGCCTGAAGTGTGTGGCCGAATTTGCCCCCAAGATAGATTATGCGAGGGAAATTGTGTAATTGAACAGTCTGGTCATGGAACAGTAACTATTGGATCAGTAGAAAAATATATTACAGATAATGCTTGGGCTCAGGGCTGGGTAAAACCAATTAAGGTAACGAACGAAAAAAATCAAAGTGTAGGAATTATAGGAGCAGGTCCCGCCGGATTAGCTGCTGCAGAACAATTAAGAAAAAATGGATATAAAATTACTGTCTACGATAGATATGATAGAGCAGGAGGATTATTAATTTATGGAATTCCAAATTTTAAATTAGAAAAAGAAGTTGTAGAGCGAAGAACAAA
This sequence comes from uncultured Pelagibacteraceae bacterium, assembly GCA_902536005.1. GTDB lineage: Bacteria > Pseudomonadota > Alphaproteobacteria > Pelagibacterales > Pelagibacteraceae > Pelagibacter. Next base: position 5,221 of record CACAVT010000001.1, on the reverse strand, counting down.
ACTTTTAAAGGATGGAGGAATTGAATTTGTTCAAAATTTTGAAGTTGGTAAAGATGCAAGCCTAGATCAATTGAGAAAAAAACATGACGCAATTTTAATTGCAACAGGAGTTTATAAAGCAAGAGAAGTAAATATACCTGGAAATGATCTTGATAATATTTTTCCTGCAATGGATTTTTTAACAGCATCAAACAAAAAAGGTCTAGGAGATGATGTTGAGTTGTTTGATAAGGGAATTTTAAATGCAGAAGGTAAAGATATTGTTGTAATCGGTGGAGGTGACACAGCAATGGATTGTGTAAGAACTTCTATAAGACAGAAGGCAAAATCTGTTAAATGTTTGTATAGAAGAGATAAAGAAAATATGCCAGGATCTGCTAGAGAAGTTGCAAATGCAGAAGAAGAAGGTGTTGAGTTTGTATGGTTATCAAGTCCTAAGGAATTTAAAGGTACAAATAAAGTAGAAAAAATAATTGTAGATCAAATTAAATTAGGTGATCCAGATGAGACAGGAAGAAGAAAGCCACAAGTACAAGAAGGCTCAAGTTACGAAACAAAAGCAGATATGGTTATCAAAGCACTAGGTTTTGATCCTGAGGATTTACCAAATTTATTTGATAGTAGTGAATTACAAGTAACAAAGTGGGGAACTATTAAAACAGATTTTGATACTATGGAAACAAATATAAAAGGGGTGTTTGCTGCTGGTGATATAGTTAGAGGAGCTTCATTAGTTGTTTGGGCAATAAAAGATGGAAGAGATGCAGCAGCTTCAATTAAAACTTATCTAGAGAGTAAATCTAAAGTGGAAAAAAGAGTAGCTTAATGGAAAATTATAAAAAGAACTTTCACCTTTTAAAAGAAAACAATGTTTATTCAGAGGACATGGAGCATGATGCTTGTGGTGTTGGTATAATTGCATCAACTGAAGGTAAAAAATCTCGTAAAGTTGTAGAGTATGGTATTGAAGCTTTAAAAGCTGTTTGGCATAGAGGCGCCGTAGATGCCGATGGGAAAACCGGTGATGGTGCTGGTATTCATGTTGAAATACCAAAAGATTTCTTTATTGAAAAGATAGAAGTGACAGGACACACACATGACAATTCTGAAATATGTGTGGGCATGATATTTCTGCCTCGGAATGATTATGCAGCACAAGAAAGTTGCAAAACTATTGTTGAAAGTGAATTAACAAAAAATGATTTTAGTATTTACGGCTGGAGACAAGTTCCAGTTAATCCAAAAGTTTTAGGAGAAAAGGCATTTCAAACAATGCCTGAAATTATACAAGTATTGTTTAAACCTTATGATCCAGAATTAACCAATAAAGATTTAGAAAGAAAAATTTATGAAACTAGAAGAAAGATAGAAAATGAAGCTTTTAAAAAATCTTTAAACAATTTTTATATTTGTTCATTGAGTTCTAAATCTATCATTTACAAGGGGATGTTTTTAGCTGAAGCTATCTCAGATTTCTACCTTGATTTAAAAGATGAGAGATTTGTTTCAAGGTTTGCTATTTTTCATCAAAGATTTTCAACAAATACAGCGCCTAGCTGGAATTTAGCTCAACCCTTTAGAGCTATAGCTCATAATGGAGAAATTAATACTTATAGAGGAAATAAAAATTGGATGAAAGTTCATGAACAAGAGATGAACAGTCCCCTTTTTGACGATGTTGAGAACTTAAAACCTGTTATCCAACAGGGAGCATCAGACTCTGCTGCATTAGACAATGTTTTTGAATTATTAAATATATCTGGTCAGCCTGCGCCTTTGGCGAAGCTTATGTTGGTTCCGGACGCTTGGTCTAAAAAAAATAAAACTCTACCAAAAGATCACCAACAATTATTTAATTTTTTAAATAGTACTATGGAGCCATGGGATGGACCGGCAGCCATTGCTGGAACTGACAATGAGTGGGTAATAGCTGCAAATGATAGAAATGGATTAAGACCTTTAAGATACGCAATTACAAAAGATAAATTATTATTTGCAGGTTCTGAAACAGGAATGATTGAATTAAATGAAAAAAGAATTTTGTCAAAGGGAAGATTGGGTCCTGGGGAAATAATTGGAGTTAGAATAGAAAAAGGTAAAGTATTTACTAACAAGCAAATAAAAGATTATTTAGCTAAAGAATATAAACACTTTAATTCACAAATTATCGACCTAGATGACAAGTTAACTATTTCAGATGAAAAAAATTCTTTTTCGGGAGATGATTTAAGAAGAAGGCAATATACTTTTGGAATAAGTTTAGAAGACCTTGAACTCATACTGCATCCTATGGCAGAAGATGCTAAAGAAGCAACTGGATCTATGGGGGATGATACACCATTGGCTGTTTTGTCAGATAGGTATAGACCATTATACCATTTTTTTAGACAGAACTTTAGCCAAGTTACAAACCCACCAATAGACTCTTTAAGAGAAAACAAGGTTATGAGTTTGAAAACAAGATTTGGAAATCTTGGCAATATTTTAAATTTTGATAATTTAACAAAGCAAAATATTTATGTTTTAAATAGCCCAATATTATCAAATTCTCAGTTTGAAAAATTTATAAATTTTTTTGGCAATAATTCATCTATAATTGATTGTACTTTTTCTGAGGAAGAAATTTTATTTGACTCAATTAAAAAAATTCAAAAAGAAGCTGAAATTGCAGTAAGACAGGGAGTTACTCAATTGATTTTAAGCGACAAAGAGCTTTCTAGCTCAAAACTTCCAATACCAATGCTTTTAGCAGTTGGATCAATTAATTCATTCCTTATTGAAAAAAAACTAAGAGGATATGTATCAATCAATGTTCAATCTGGAGAGGCTTTAGATACACACTCTTTTGCAACATTAATAGGAGTTGGAGCAACTACTGTAAATCCATATTTAGCATTTGATAGTTTATTTCAGCGTTATGAAAAGAAATTATTTGGTCAATTTAGCTTTGATGAATGTGTGGAGAGATACATTAAATCAGTAAACGCAGGTCTATTAAAAATTATGTCTAAGATGGGTATTTCAGTTCTAAGTTCTTATAGAGGTGGATGTAACTTTGAAACCGTAGGTTTAAGCAGAACAATTGTTGCAGATTATTTTCCAGGAGTTGTATCTAAAATTTCAGGTATTGGACTTACCGGTATAGAGAAAAAAATTCGAGAGATTCATGAAGAGGCATTTGAAAGTTCTGAAACCATATTGCCGATAGGTGGTATATACAGATATCGTAAAAATGGTGAAACTCATCAATATCAAGGAAAATTAATTCATTTACTTCAAAGCGCTGTTGGATCTAATTCCTATGATGCTTATAAAAGATATGCAGATGGTATTTATAGTTTACCACCTATTAATCTTAGAGATTTAATTGATTTTAGAGAAAAAAAATTAAGTGGACCAATAGACATTTCTGAGGTTGAGCCAATAGAAAATATTTTAAAAAGATTTGGAAGTGGGAGTATGTCTCATGGAGCTTTATCAAAAGAGGCGCATGAAACTTTGGCAACCGGTATGAATAGGATTAAAGGTGCTTCATGTAGTGGAGAGGGCGGTGAAGATGCAAGTAGATTTAAAGTTTTGGATAATGGTGACAGCGCAAACTCTAGAGTTAAACAAATAGCTTCTGCAAGATTCGGAGTTACAGTTAATTATCTTAATAATTGTAATGAGATAGAAATTAAAATTGCACAAGGCGCTAAACCTGGTGAGGGAGGTCAGCTACCAGGATTTAAAGTTACAGAGGAGATTGCTAAACTTAGACATTCAACTCCTGGAGTTACTTTAATATCACCACCACCACATCATGATATTTATTCAATCGAAGATCTTGCACAACTAATTTATGATTTAAAACAGATAAATCCTAAAGCAAGAATTGGAGTTAAGCTTGTTGCTTCCTCTGGAGTAGGAACAATTGCAGCTGGTGTAGCTAAAGCAAAAGCAGATATAATATTAATTTCTGGACATAATGGTGGAACAGGAGCAACACCACAGACTAGTGTTAAGTATGTTGGAATACCATGGGAAATGGGTTTGACGGAAGCAAACCAAGTATTAACTTTAAATAATCTTAGACATAAAGTTACATTAAGAACAGATGGTGGAATTAAAACAGGAAGAGATGTGGTGATAGCTGCAATGATGGGTGCTGAAGAATATGGTGTTGCTACTACAGCTTTAGTTGCAATGGGATGTATAATGGTAAGGCAGTGTCATTCAAATACATGCCCTGTAGGTGTTTGTACTCAAGATGAAAAGCTTAGAGAAAAATTTACTGGAACTCCAGAAAAAGTAGTAAATTTGTTCACATTTGTAGCCAGTGAAGTAAGAGAAATATTAGCAAATTTAGGTTTTAAATCATTAAATGAAGTGATTGGTAGGACAGACTTGTTAAAACAGGTTAGTAAGGGTTCTCCAAATTTAGACGATTTAGATTTAAATCCTTTATTTGTTCAAGCTGATACTGGAAATAATCCAAGGTATTGTGAGGATCAAGAAATAAATAGCGTACCAGATACTCTTGACCAACAAATTTGGCCAGAAATTGAACAAGCTTTAGATAATTCTGAAAAAATTGACAAAGAATATCAAATAAAAAATACTCACAGGGCAGTAGGCACTAGAATTTCTCATCATTTGTATAAAAAATATGGTTATGAAAAACTCGATGAAAACTTTTTAGTTTTAAATTTTAAAGGATCAGCAGGTCAATCATTTGGTGCATTTTCTTCTAAAGGTTTAAAACTTGTATTAAAGGGAGATGCAAATGATTATGTTGGTAAAGGTTTGTCAGGAGCTACTATTTCAATAAAATTACCTGAAGAGAGCAATTTAGTTTCAAATGAGAATACAATTTTAGGAAATACTGTTCTTTACGGAGCTACTTCAGGAAAACTTTTTGCTGCTGGCCAAGCTGGTGAAAGATTTTCAGTCAGAAATTCCGGTGCAGTTACAGTAATTGAAGGATGCGATTCTAATGGATGTGAATATATGACTGGTGGAACTGTAGTAATTTTAGGAGATGTTGGTGATAATTTTGCAGCTGGTATGACAGGTGGAATGGCCTTTATATATGATAAATCTCAACAATTTGAAAAAAAAGTAAATCCAGAATCAGTAGTTTGGCAAAATGTAGAGACAGATTATTGGAAAGAATATTTAAAAAATTTAGTAAGTGAGCACTTCAAAGAAACTGAGTCTCAATTATCGAAAAAAATAATTG